>JANQML010000122.1 GCA_028280105.1 Desulfobacula sp.
GTTACCCCCATGACCGCACATTCGGCAACATCCGGGTGGCCGGCGATCACCTCCTCCATGGCACCGGTGGAGAGTCTGTGGCCGGCGACATTGATAATATCGTCGGTTCTTGCCATGACGAATATGTATCCGTCTTCGTCAATATATCCGGCATCGGCGGTTTCATAGTAACCCGGGAACTCGCTTAGATAGGTTTCCTGAAACCGTTCGTCATTCTGCCACAGGGAGGGCAGGGTGCCCGGCGGCAGCGGCAGCTTTGCAACAATGGCTCCCATCTGGCCCGGTGGCACCGGATGACCGTCTTCTCCCAGAACATCCATATTCCATCCGGGGACCGCTTTGGTCGGAGATCCCGGTTTGACTTCAAATGGGTGTATCCCCATACAGTTGGCGGCGATGGCCCAGCCCGTCTCTGTCTGCCACCAATGATCGATTACCGGAACCTTTAAATTTTTTTCTGCCCACTCCAGGGTATCGGGATCCAATCTTTCTCCTGCCAGAAAGAGATATTTAAAACCGGACATATCAAAGTCGGAGAGCATCCGTGCGTCCGGATCTTCCCGTTTAATCGCCCTAAAAGCCGTCGGTGCGGTAAACAGGGCTTTGACCTTGTGCTGGGTGATCACTCGCCAGAATGCGGATGCATCCGGTGTTCCCACGGGTTTTCCTTCATAGACAATGGTGGTGCATCCTTTGAAAAGCGGGCCGTAAACAATATAGGAGTGCCCCACCACCCATCCGATATCAGAGGCGGCCCAGTATACGTCGCCTTGTTCCATGCCGTAAATATTGTTCATGGTCCACTTTAAGGCGACCATGTGACCGCCGTTATCCCGGACCACTCCTTTGGGCTGTCCCGTGGTTCCGGAAGTGTAAAGAATATAAAGCGGATCCGTGGCTTTGACCGGAACGCAGTCCTGGGGGGCGGCCGTTTCCATACTTTCCTCCCAGTCAAAATCCCTTCTCTCCGTCATTTGAGCCCGGCACATGGGGCGCTGAAAAATGATACAGGTCTCGGGTTTGGCATCGGATAAATCAATGGCCCTGTCCAGCAGCGGTTTGTACTCAATCACTTTTTTGACTTCAATACCGCAGGATGCCGATACAATCACTTTGGGTTTGGCATCATTGATCCGGGTGGCCAGCTCGTTGGCTGCAAACCCGCCAAAAACCACGGAATGGACCGCTCCGATCCGGGCACAGGCCAGCATGGCAAATACGGCTTCCGGAATCATGGGCATGTAAATCAGAACCCGGTCCCCTTTTGTCACCCCTTTGGAGGCCAGGACACCTGAAAATTTGCTGACCTGGTCCTTTAATTGTGAGTAGGTGTATTTTTTGACGGTGTCGGTGACCGGACTGTCGTAGATAATTGCATCCTGATCTCCCAGACCGTTTTCGATGTGAACGTCCACGGCATTGTAACAGGTGTTTGTCTCTCCTCCGGAAAACCACCGGTAAAAGGGTTGGTTGTCGTCATCCAGAACCCGGTCCCATCTTTTGAACCAGTGACAGTATTCGGCTGCATTGCCCCAGAAACCTTCCGGATCATTAATCGATTGCTCATACGCTTGTGTATACAGATTGGACATTTTTCCCCCTCCTGAACTGGAATCGATAAATAGTGGAACTTCTCCTACAAACAGATCGGGACATCTCTGATCATCGATTTTTGTCCCAATTTTTTCGTTGTATCCCAATTAATAATGAACGGTACCACCTCCTTTTGTGAATAAAAAAAGGTAAACATTTTATTTAATTGATTTGTGCGTTCGGCACGATTTATGTTTTGATAACGTTCAACTACAATAATAGTCCAGAAGAGTAGACTTGAATCTGAATTTAAGATAGGAACTTGGTCCTTGTCAACAAAAGGTTTTAAAAAAAGATCAAAAGAGTTCACCTCATTATTTCAAAAAGCGTGAAGGTTCCAGCTTCAAGGCGCCAAGTTTGCCGCTCTAGTACGCTACCGCAAAACTTTGGAACGAAGAAGATGGGACCTTCACGCTTTTTCCGGAGGGTAAGAATTTGTAAAAAAAGATGAAATGGCGGAACCCGCTTATGATGAAGTATCGGTAATGCGGAAAAGATTCCGGATCTACCCTGATTAAAATCACGGGTTAGAATTTATCATAATAAATCATATCGTCTTCAACACCCAGGTCATAAAGTGAATCGATGATGGCATCGATCATGGGCGGGGGACCGCACAGATAATACTCGATTTCAGTGGGATCCTCATGATGGATCAGATACTTATTACACAGGTGCTCATGGATGAAACCGGTCATCCCGTTCCAGTTGTCTTCTTTTTCAGGGCTTGACAATGCCACATGAAAAGAAAAATTATCATGCTTTTCATCAAGTGCCTGGAATTCTTCATCATAAAAGAGTTCTTTTAAAGACCTGGCACCGTACCAGAAAGAGAGGGTCCGGTCTTTGCAGTCCCCTTCCAGTTGACAGAGGATATGGCTGCGCAGAGGTGCCATACCGGCTCCGCCGCCGACAAAACACATCTCTTTCGTCTTTTCTCTTGCCATGAAATCGCCGTATGGCCCGCTCACGGTTACGGTATCTCCCGGTTTAAGTCCGAAGATATAAGACGAACCGAATCCGGGCGGAATACCGGCGGTTCCCGGGGGCGGGGTGGCAATCCTTACGTTGAGCACCATCACCGCGTTATCCTGGGGCGGATTGGCCAGGGAGTATGCCCGGAATCCGGGTTTAATCCCTTTGGATGCCAATTCCAGAAGGTTGTATTTTTTCCATTCACTGACATATTTGGAGCTGATATGAAAATCCTTAAATGCCAGATCATATTCCGGGACATCGATCTGGATATAGGAACCGGCTTCAAAATTCATGGGAAATTCCGGCTTTAATACCAGTTCCTTGATAAAAGAGGCCACGTTCTCATTGGATACCACCGTGGCATTGATCTTTTTTATGCCGAAAATGGATTCCGGCACCTTGATTTCCAGATCTTCTTTCACTTTAAGCTGGCAGGAGAGCCGTATATTGTTCAGTTTATCCTTGCGGCTTAAGTGGGCGATTTCCGTGGGAAGAATCGGTCCTCCCCCTTCGATCACTTCGCATTTACACATGCCGCAGGATCCGGATCCCCCGCAGGCCGAAGGTAAAAAAACGGCTTTTTTAGACAGAGCGGACAACAGGGAGGGGTTCCCTGATACTTTCATCTTTTCGTCTTCATTCCCGTTGATAGTGATATTAAATTCGTCATTTCCGCTCACCTTTGACTCCACGAACAACAGGACGGTGACCAGAATAAAGATAACACCGGTAAATATGAATGTACTTAATATATATAACATGATATCGACTCCTTAACGCTTGTGCCCATCACAGGGTGATGCCGGAAAACATCATGAATGTCATGGCCATAAGGCCTGCAATAATCATCGTCATGCCGAATCCGTCCAGTCCTTTCGGAACCTTTGCATATTTTGTCTTGTTTCTCAGTGCGGCCATGGAGACAATGGCCAGCATCCAGCCCGTACCGGAACCGGCACCAAACACAATGGATTCGATAAAGGTATAGTTTCTTTCCACAAGGAAAAGGCTGGTTCCTAAAATCGCGCAGTTGACGGCAATCAGGGGCAAAAAGACACCCAGTGTGGCATATAATAACGGAGAATACCGGTCAATGACCATTTCAACCGCCTGTACAAGGGCCGCAATCACCGCAATAAAGGTGATAAATTTTAAAAAACTCAGATCCAGGTCAGGAAACCCGGCCCAGGCCAAGGCACCCGGCGCCAGGAGCCCGTGGTAGATGAACCAGTTGACCGGGCTGGTTACCGTTAGGACAAAAATAACGGCAAATCCTAAACCGGTTGCCGTTTCTACATTCTTTGATACGGCAATGAACGAACACATGCCAAGAAAATAGGCCAGAAGAATATTGCCGATAAATACGGAATTGACAAACAGGCTGATGAGATCACCCATAATCGATTTTTACCTCTCTTCTTTTGATATTCCGGGCAGGCTGTTTTTCAGCCAGACCAGTAACCCGATAATAAAGAATGCACCCGGGGCCAGTACCATCAATCCCATATTCTGGTAACCCATATCGATTAAAAAATCAGGGATGACATTAAAACCCAGAATTTTTCCCGATCCGAGCAGTTCCCTTACAAAGGCCACAAAAACCAGGATCATACTATAACCAAGGCCGTTCCCGATGCCGTCCAGAAAAGATTCAAAGGGTTTGTTGGCAAGGGCAAAGGATTCGGCCCGCCCCAGGACAATGCAATTGGTGATGATCAGGCCCACAAAAATCGACAATTGTTTCGACATATCGTAAAAAAACGCCTTTAATATCTGGTCGGTGACAATTACAAGGGATGCAATAACTGCCAGTTCAACGATAATACGGATATTAGAGGGAATCTGTTTTCTCATGGAAGAGATGATCAGGCTTGAACATGCCGTTACCGTCGTTAATGCGATCCCCATAACGATGGCGGTTGACATTTTTACGGTAACGGCCAGGGCGGAACAAATACCCAACACCTGGTATGCCACGGGATTCTCTTTCCAGATTCCCCTGGTAACAATCCCTATATAGTCATTTTTATTTTTTAAAAAAGAGAGCATGATGGTAATTTATTCTCCTGCTTTCACCGGGTTGGTTTCATGTGTGATCGGTATGGACCGGTCGGCGTTTTCGTCCGGCGGGGAATGGTTATTCAGCCGGCGCTGCCTGAATTTGATTGAGATCGGATCATATTTGACCAGGGTCTCTTTTATTCCTTTGGCCAGATAGTCTCCGGTCAGGGTGGCACCTGAAATACCGTCCACATAATGGTCTTGTTTTTCAGCGGGCAGGTCGGTCACCCTTCCTTTGGCAATACCGACAGAGACAAACTGATTTTCGGAATTGATGATTCTTTTGCCGACAAAGTTTCTCCGGAACCAGGCGCTTTCGATCTCTCCACCCAGTCCCGGTGTTTCCGAATGGTTGAAAACCGAAAATCCGGATACGGTTTTGCCGTCATTCTCAAAGGCGAGATATCCCTTGATTTGGCCCCAAAGTCCCTGGGTGATGATGGGCAGAATATAGCCTTGGATCATATCGTCCTTTTTAATAAAGAAAAAGGCCAGTGAATTGGGGACGTAGGACGAGATGATCTGTCCCTGGCTGTCCAGCAGGACTTCCTGAATATGGGTATCAAACAGACTTTCAATCACCTCCCGTCCCGGGTTATCAGAGCCGACGAGACCGGCGGCCTTTAAAATATTTATCTTTTTGTCCAGTGCCATGTTGTCCAATTGACGGTCTTTTAACCCGATGGCGGTGGCTGTGATTAGAAACGAGCAGATAATGGAAACACAGAGGGCAAACAGTATGACCTTGAATTTCCCCGGTTTTTTTTCAGATTTTTCTTCTGTTTGATCAGACATTGGGGATCCTCTTTGATGCGGTACGCTTTAAAACGATATGATCTAAAAGCGGGGCAATGATGTTCATAAATAAAATGGCCAGCATGATTCCCTCCATAAACGCCGGGTTGGCCACACGGATGGTCACGGTTAAAAAGCCGATCAAAAATCCGTATACCCAGCGGGCCGGGTCGGTGCCCGGGGCACTTACCGGATCGGTGGCCATGAACGTGATGCCGAACAAAAATCCGCCGGCGCACAGATGATACAGGGGGCCGGCATTGGCCCATGAATTGCCTCCACCGGGAAGCAGTGAAAAGAAAACAGCCGTAATGACGAGCCCGATTATGCCCCCGATAATGATCCGGTAATTGGCAATCCGCGTGATCATAAGGAAGACGGCTCCCAAAAGGCAGAGCAGGGCGGAGGTCTCCCCCACACTTCCCGGAACCAGGCCCAGAAACAGGTTGGCTAGTGTAAACCCCGAATCCGAGAGTGCGGCCGATATGGTTTGACCGTCCGTTGACGTAACGGACAGGGCGGTGGCACCGCTGATACCATCTGCCACACTGGCATTGACCACCCAGATATCCCCGGATGTGGACGCTGGATAGGAAAAAAATAAAAAGGCCCGGCCGGTGAGTGCCGGATTCAGTAAATTCCTGCCGGTTCCGCCGAAGATCTCTTTACCGATGACGATACCGAATGAAATCCCCAGTGCCACCTGCCACAACGGAATGTTTGCAGGCAGAATCAACGGGAAGAGAAGACCGGAAACCAAAAGACCTTCACTGATCTGATGTCCCCGCATGGAAGCAAACAGGGTCTCCCAGAAAAATCCCACCGCATAGGTGACAATGATAATGGGAACCACATACCGGGCTCCCAGCAAGAAAGATTGCATGAACGTGTAGGATTCCCCAATGGCCAGACCGGCCTGGTAACCGGTGTTGTACATTCCGAAAAAGAGACAGGGCAATAAGGCGAGGATTACAAAACTCATGTAGCGCTTGACATCCAGGCAGTCCCGGACAAAGGGAAAAATACTTATTTTCGGGCTCGGCAGAAAGAAAAAAGTCTTGGTGGCGTCAAACAACGGTTCCAGCGCGGCCAGTTTTCCTTTTCCGGTAAAATGCTTTTCACTCGCATTCAGCCATTTTTTTATCGGGTTCATAACCTATTCTTTATCCTTGTAATAAGCATCCATACCCTCGGACAGAATATGGGTCAGTTCGATTTTAGAGGGACACGTATAGGAACACAGGCCGCATCGGCAGCAGTCGAGTATTCCGTAATTCAGTGCATCTTCAATATCATCCGAGTAAAGGGCTTTCATGATAAAACTGGGCATCAGATCCACGGGGCAGATGTTCGTACAATACCCGCAATTGATGCAGGCACGCTCTTCCCCGTGGTAGTTGGCGTCCATGTCCCGGGGGGCGCCAAAGAGGCTGGAAACAAATGTCCGGGAGACGGTTGCCTTGTTGAACCCGGGCATCATAAAACCGAAAAATTCATCCTCATCCCCTGTATCGATGATATTAAGCGTTGATTCGAAAAAACCCAGGTGGGTTTCCGGATCAACCATCCGGCCGTTGAACCTGCCGGTGGTAACCACTGCATTTTGTTCGATCTGGCCGATCAGGTTTTTAACCGGTACACCCTGCCGGGTAATGATATGGGGCTTTTTATCATGGGGACGGGTGACGGAAACAACCCGTTTGACCGGGTAGACACCGGTCAGAAAAAAGTTGCCGATCAGGATCAGGTGCTCTGCCGAGATACACCAGGAAAGGTTGTCTTCCACAGATCTTTTCAGCCGATAGAGGACCACTCCCGGATCCCAGGATGGAAATCTATCCGGTACCGCATGGGTGATCATCTCTTCGATATCGGCCAGCCCCTGGAGGCTGGTTTCCCGGGCGGTGACAACAACGGTTTCACAAAACCGCCGGAGCAGTTTCAGACCGAATTTAAAGGCGGTTAATTCATTTTCCAACACCAGCCCGGGGTGGGGTGAAAACAGGTCGTTTCCGTTTAGGCTGACAATGATCATGGGCGGCGTGTGAGTATCATCTGCCGTATCTTTGCTGGGAAATTGCCTGAAACACTGCCACAACCCGCCCTCTTGGAGCTGTTTGACCAGATCCGCCTTGGGAATGTCATGGATTGAACTCTCCCGGACCGGTTCAAATTGAATGGCTTCGTTCTGCCTGTCCAGCTGGATGATCACCTCAATGAGTTTCCGCCTGGGGCCGAATACAATTTCTTTGACATGGCCGCTGCCCGGGCTGACATAACGGATGTGGTCCATGCGTTTGTCGCTGAAAAGCGGTGTCCCGATTTTTACCGGGTCCTTTTTTTTGACCAGCAGCCGGGGGCGAATATAGGGAATGTCCATGGCGGAAACAGCCACGGTTTGAGGTTCAGGCAGCCGGATCACACTTTGATCCGGCAATCCGGCAAGAAGGGGTGTAAATCCTTTGGAAAGCTTTAATTTTTTCATAACCTGATCCGTTGATATCATAAACAGAGAGAGAAATAATGGTATCGAGCGTCTTAACTTATTTCCTATCGCTTTATATCTTTATCTTTTTTATCGCTTATTAATCTTTAGGTCCGATTTTCTACATTGCAGTAAAATTTTGATCCTCAGCATACGTCTTTTATTCCTGCGGCTAAAATTTTGCTGCGCCTTGAACTAAAACCAACATGCTAATTGTTTGAGGTACCCTTTATTTGTCGCTTTTTATCGATGGGACTAATCTATCATAAATGCTTTGGCGGTTCAATGAATTGATGAATCATAGTATGGACCATTTCAAAGATATTTTCAAGCCGGATTTTATACCCGGATCAAAAATACGGATCATACCGGTCCGATGATTGATTATAACGATTATCCGTTCTTAACCCGTGCGGTTTTATCTGTCCCGGAATATCGGAAATTTCTATCTTTAACGCCCAATCGATTGTCTTAATCAATTGGCTTTTTTTTTACACTGCCTTTAAAGTCTGCTTTTGAAATAACCGTTTTGAGACGTGTTGAACCGTTTTGAACCGGGTTGAAAAGCGTCGGTTTAAAAGAAGATGAGTTTCGGGTCAGCCCCGTGGAACAATGAATCAGATAAAAAAGACTTTTTTAAAACAGATGATTTACCGGGTGGTAAGGATCTTTCTCGGAGGCGTTTTTATCATTAGCGGTTCGTTGAAAGCCGCTGATCTTGTATCATTTTCAGAAACTATCGGGGCATTTGCCATTCTGCCTGAAGAATTGAATATGGCAGCAGCCGTCGGGATCTGTCTGTGTGAACTGGTTTTTGGAACCGGACTCGTTCTGGATATCAGGGGCAGCCTGATGCCCATCCTGGTATTGCTGCTGGTCTTTGTCGCTGTTTTAGGATACGCCATCCATATGGGGTATGATATCGATTGCGGCTGTTTCGGCCCGGAAGATCCCGAATCAAAGGCTTTTTCATCCCTCCGGACTTCCATTGCAAGAAATCTGGTAATGATCGGGATGGTTATTTATCTGTATACCTGGCGTCACGTGGCCGGGCATATCCCTGTTTCACTGAAAACAATAGTAAAGGAGAAAACGTTAAAATGAAATTAACTCACACAGGTTGGAATTTGTTTGTCCTGCTTATCGGTATTTTTGTTCTGGCAGGTTCGGCGCAGGCGGGAAAATTTAAAAAAGAGGTTGAGAAAGAAACCGGTGCGGTAAAACTTGTCCGTGAAGTACAGCAGGGCGGGTATGACGTTGTTGCGACAGCGGAACTGAAAGAATGGATGGATGCCGACAAACCAATGGTTGTTGTCGATACCATGCCATTTGAATCCAGTTATAAAAAAGCCCATGTTCCGGGCGCATACCAGTTTTTGTTTCCCATCCCGGATATGAAGGAATGGGATCTGGCTGAAACAGATGGCAAAACCCTGGAAGATTTTGAGAAATTGCTGGGATCTGATAAAGAAAAGACGATTGTGATTTACTGCGGATTTGTAAAATGTACCCGAAGCCATAACGGGGCGATATGGGCTAAAAAACTGGGCTATAAAAACGTGTATCGGCATCCGGGTGGAATTTTTGCCTGGAAAGGTGCCGGCTTTAAGGTGGAAACCGGTGAATAAATTCGCCGTCTGAAGTCATTAGATCTTGCTTTTCCCATGCAGGTTTACTAAAGTAACCGGATTGAAAAAAGATTGGTTATTTAATTAAGGACAGACGCATCATGGATTATGCAACGGTCAATGACGTATTTACCCAGGATTTTTTAGATACATTGCTTCCTGCCGAACGGAGCGACCAATTTTTCGAAGCCCTTTACGGGGATGCTTCGGAAGGGGCCTACGATATCAGGCTGGAATTTTTATCTGCCAAAGCCAAACGGGTGGTGCTGGCGTTTAATTTAACCAAGAGAGCCGGTAAATGCCTGGTTTGCAGTTTAACTTACGGTCTTCCCACAGTCTTTTCCAAACACCCGCTGATCAATATCAAGGGGATGATGGAACAGCTGAATGAAAAAGGGGTGGCAGTAAAAAACTGGCGCCTGGGTGAAACCGAGGAAAATTCATCCTCACTCCACATCATTCCGCTTTATCTTGAACTGGAATAAATAAAGAATAGCCGTCTCAAGAAATTGAACGATTCAGGCCGGATCCGGTTAATCCATCCGGCCTTTCTAATGACCGGAATCATTCGTTCATGGCTGAAAAATCAAAGCAAATCGTCCGAACCATCGACTGCATCTGGAGAAAGGGGCTTCCAGTGTCAGAGGATACCCTGTTTTTCCTGGAGACCACCTTTGGGATTACCAGGTGCTCAGAACTGGCGTCCATATTGAAACGGACGGATTTCCAGGATCTGGATATGATTCTGGAGATGTTGATCTACCCGGATCACCAGACGCGTCTGGCAATTGAACCCTTTCTCGGCAGCTTTGGGCCTGACTGCGGTGACATTGATGCCCGGATTGCCGTCCCGTTGTATTCCCGGCAAAAAATAATTTTAAACTACCCCGGACGGCCTTCAGGGGTGCCGTTGAGAATCTCCCTGGCTCAGGCCCGGTTGTATGTGAACCGGCTCTTTTTGAACCGGACCGCGGATTCGGACATCTGCAAGACCCTGGAAGACCATCTTACCCCGCAGGATGTTTTGGAGTGCAAGGTCTGCCTGCGATGTGCCGGGCTTTTACTCAACGATAAAAAAAAAGAGATGTTTCTTGCCTTTATCCGGAATGTAAGCGGTTTTGCCGATCCGGTTCACGGCCTGTTTGAGTTTTTTGTCGATATCATGTCCCAGGTGCCGGACGGGGATGATCCGGCAGCTTATCTTCTTAAAAAGAAGAGGCAGGAAAAAAAGATGCTTGACCGGATCCGGCATTTTGAAGCGAAAAAGGACCGGTATTCCATGGAGTATCTGATGATGCAGCGGTATCCGGTTCCGCTGGATTCCATGGAAAACACCATGGAACGGCTGAAACAACTGGATACGGTCATCCATGACGTGCTGGGTATCCGGACATTGCCCCGGCCGGCTCCCCAGGCCCTGGATCTTGGGCGGTTTGATCCGGAAAAAGATATGAGCGCGGTTATCCGGGTCTTACAAACTTAACCCCGCCGTTTTGCATGAAACGTTGGGGTTAAAACCTGTCTGATGGTGCGGGCCAGTTCGCTTTTTACAATCGGTTTTTTTAAAAATCCCTCTATATTAAAATTTTTGCTGGTTCTTGAGTTGACCCGGTCACTGAAACCGGTGCATAAAATGACCGGGATTTCAGGACGGATGGTTTTAATCTTTTTAGCCAGATCAATTCCTGTCAGATTCGGCATGGTCATATCGGTAAGAACCAAATCGAACCGGTCCGGGTCGGTTTTGAATCTGTTAAAGGCTGTTTTGCCGTCTTTTTCAGTCGTTACCTGGTATCCCAGCCGTTCCAGAATCGACGGCACCAGCTGGGTAATGGATTCTTCATCATCCACAAACAGGATGGATTCGGAGCCGGAATAATCAAAACCCGGCTCGATCTCTTTTTTAACGACAGCCCCTTTACTGATAACCGGCAGAAAAATGCAGACAGTGGTTCCCTGTCCCGGTGTGCTTGATATCCGAATCGTGCCGTTGAAGTTTTTTACAATTCCCTGGACCACGGATAGTCCCAATCCGGTTCCCCTGCCCACTTCTTTGGTTGTAAAATACGGATCGAAAATTTTATCCATGGTCTCTTTTTTAATCCCCTCACCGGTATCTTCAAAAATCAGGCAGGCATATTTCCCCGGATTTAATCCGATCTGCCTGGCAGAGTTAAAGCTGAGGTGTTCGGCCTTTAGCGCGACATTCAGGCGTCCCCCTTTTTCCTGCATGGCATGGAAAGCGTTTGTGACCAGATTCATAATGATCTGGTGGATCTGTGTGGGATCGGCCAATACCGGGCCGCATTTCGGGTCAACGCTCAGATCAATGGTGATCGTTGCCGGCAATGAGGACCGGATCAGCTTAAGTGCCTCTTTTAAGACCGGCTGAATCAAAACGGCATTCACTTCACTGTGGCTTTGACGGCTGAATGCCAGAATTTGCTGGACCAGATCCTTTGCCCGGTGCGATGCTTTCGTGATCTCCTCAACAGATGCGTAAAACGGGCTGTGAGGCGGGAGATCTTCTTTTAACAACTCGGCATGGCCGAGAATCGGGAACAGGATATTGTTGAAATCATGGGCAATCCCTCCGGCCAGAACCCCGATGGCTTCGATTTTCTGGGTTTGGAGCAGTTGCATTTCCAGATTTGCCTTATCAGCCTCCATTTCCACCCGTTGGCTCACATCGGTGAAAAATGCCGCCAGAAAGAGTGAGCCGTTTAATTTTACCGGTGACGCTGAAATATCCGTATAATGGATTTTGCCCGAAGCATCCTTTATCGGAACGGCCTGAACCGGGGCGTCAAAATGATCAAAAAGATCGTGGATGGATTGATTGAACGCGTCTCTTTTTTTTTCCGGCAGCAGTTGCCGGATATTTGATGATTCAAGCACCTCTTTTTTATAGCCGGTTAATTGCTGCATGGCGCGGTTTGAAAAATGAATGTTTGTACTGACCGGTTCCACAAGAAGGATTCCTTCTTTTGCCCCCTCGAAAATGGCCCGGTATTTTTCCTCGCTTTCAATGAGTTCCAGTTCCCGTTTCCGGATCCGGTCCGCCATGATGTTAAAGCTGTTGGTTACGGATATAAATTCCTGATAATAGGGGGTTACTTTTTGGTTATAAAGGCCCTCCGCAACCATCAGGCTCTGTTTCTCAAGTTTATGAACAGGCCTCATCAACCGCCTCAGGATCAGATACTGGCCCGTTAAAACAAGAATGAAACAGGCGGCCAGAAAAAAGAAGGAGAGCCGTTCAATCCGGTTGACAATTGCCTTGGATTCGGAATCCGGCTGGAAAACGATAATAACCCAGTGATTCATATCGATGAAGGCAATACTGGCCAGTCCCTTCTGTCTGTTCCATCTCTCTTCCCAACTGCCCTCCTCCCCTTTCAGACCCCGGGCAACAGACGGCAGGTTTGCGATATTGATGCTTTTATCGGACATGGCTGGCTCGGAATGGGCAATGATCACCCCGCGGGTATCAATAAGTGCTGCAAATCCACCGTCGCCGATGGATGAGATATTCAAGACCGAACTCAGCTGATCCAGGTTCAACTTGGCAATGATCATCCCCTGTTTGAAAGGAACGGAAATAGTGGCGGAAAGCGCCTCGGTCTGGGATGAAATAAATCCGTCCGACCAGGCTGGCTCCGATTTTCCTATGGCTGATTTAAACGACGGATGGCCGGACATATCCAGTCCGATATGGTCGGGACGGAACGGTGCGACATGGGTAATGATACCGTTGGTGTCCAGCAATTGTATCAATTGGAAAAACGGATTGAAACGGAGAATATCGATCAGCTCTTTCTGGATGGGTGTCTCCCTGTCCGGTGGGGGGGTGTCGACCAGTTCCAGAAGTTTGGCCAGTTCCTGAACCGGGCGAAGGAGCAGGTGTTCGGTATGTTCGGCCATGGCGTGGGACAGGTTCAGGTTCCGCTGGGCAATATCTTTATTGATATGGTTGAACAGGTAGCCTGAAAGCAAGAAAATCAGTCCTGCCAGGACGGCGGCCAACAGGGCCGATATAAAGAGGAGCCGTTTTTTTAAACTGGGTATCTGCATCAGGTCTCGGTCGGTTCCATAATGGACGGATTTTTTCCCCCGCCCCGTTCCAAAACGGTCATGAACCCGTCGATCATGGATTCACCAAAATGCTTATTTCGATGATCCGTAACAATGCTTATGGTATCTACAGCCATTTTCAGGGAAAGCCGGGCCGTATATTCACCAAAGGTCCGGGTGGAAGGGAAGAGCTTTATGAAATAATCATCCTGGTTGGCCAGGTTTTCCCCGGCGGTTGCAGGTCCCAGGGTTAAGATCTGTTCCCTGTTTATATACGGGAGTATCCGGGTGGCGGATGCGGTAGTCAGGGGACCGATGATCAGCTGCACACCGTCCCGGTTTAGTTCTTTGGCAGCATAAAGGGCTTTGGACGGGTCTCCGGAATCATCTTTTATAATGAATTCAACAGGCCGCGTGTTTATTCCCCCGGCTTTGTTGATCTCTTCCATGGCCAGAAGGGCGCCGTTTCTGGCAGATGTTCCCATGGCGGCATATTTGCCCGATATGCTGCCGATGTACCCGATCCGGATCGGCAATCGGGTGGAATTGAAATAGAACAGACCTGAACAGACGATGAAGATAATTAATACGGAAAGATATAGATTTTTTTTCATCCCAACAACCATTGCGTCAAATCAACCAGGGCAAACGCATGTAGAACCGGCACGTTTTTTGATCATCCACAGTATTAAGTTCTTAGCCTTTGTTAAAAATTTATCTGCGTTTGCCTTCATCATGTAACTATCTGAAATCATTTATACTGAATTTTACATGCGATGA
>JANQML010000132.1 GCA_028280105.1 Desulfobacula sp.
TTTGCGGTAGAGTACTACAGCGGCAACCTTGGCGCCTTGAAGCTGGAACCTTCACGCTTTTTGCAACGATGAGGTTTTAAAGCCCGGCCTCCCGGTCATCCGCCTCCCATTCGGACAAATAGGATTGGATGGATGCATATTTTGACCGGCCGGCCGGTGCCAGCAACAGGTATCCCAATTGATCCATCCGGTTTGCCAGACAGTTGAAAAATGCATTTTCAACCGCCGCGGCATCCATACGGGCTTCATCTTCTCCATGGCCATCGAAAACGTCCAGGGTCAAATGCCCCTGGGGAACAAAAAGATCACAGTCAAACCCATCCCACTCTTCGGGAAAATGGAGAATCTTCCAGCTTGACAGCCGGTCCGGTCTTAAAATGGACCGGTTTTCGGGATTGAACGGTGCTCTAACGGCACGCATGTTTCGCTGATCAAACCGGATCAGCTCTTTTAATACGGCAACCCGGGTATTTGAAAAAATCCATTCATCAGGCGCCAGCAATACCGGTGGGAACTCATTGGATGTCAAGGCATAGGCAAACGGCCCCTTCTCTTTCCAGAATTGTTTAAATTCCCGTGAGGTGACCAGGATTTCACGCCGGATCCCGGGAGTCGTCATCTTCTATTCCTTTCTCATCTCTACCGGATGGTTAATTCGCCCTCAATACGATTAGATGAGTGCGGTAACACTGCGATCAAATCACACCCGCCTTTTGTATATCCGGAGAATCTCCCTGTCAAGAAATGCACAAAAAAAAGGTTCGTCAATAAGTCGGCAAAGCGTGACGACTGAGGGCGTATCAGCCATACGCCGCAAGGGGGAACCACCGCAGGCAACGCAGCATGCAGGACCTTGCCGGTGGATCAGGGTCACTAACGCAAACTTCATTTTCCCGTAATACCTTGATAATATTTTAAGGTTAAAACACAGATGTCCTTAAAATAAAATTTTTACCAGAGGAGAAAAAAATGGACACGTTAATTTCAGCCTATCAACCGTCAAATTATCAGCCGTCACCCAATGAACCGTATATGAATAACGATCAGCTGGCTTATTTTAAAAATAAGCTGATCCATCAAAAAATGCAACTGATTGAGAAAATAAGGGGAACCATTGAAAAAATACAGAGCCTGCAATCCGTTGATGCCGATATCCTTGACAGAAGTAACACTCAAATTGATATAGAGTCGGAGCTAAAGTCCAATCAGCGTTACAACCGGTTGATTAAAGAGATTGACGGTGCGCTTTCGCGAATTGAAGACGGCAGTTTCGGATATTGCGAACTCTCTGGAGAACCCATTGGGCTGAGGCGACTGGAAGTACTGCCCTTTGCCGCCATGTCCGTAAAATCCCTGGAACAGCTTGAGACCCTTCCAATGGCAGCAAATCAATCCGTGATAATAAACCGGACACTCTCAGCCCGTTAAAAAAGAGAAAAATATTCAGCCATACGCTTGACGAACAGAGATAATTTTGTTAACCATTTACCCTTGAAATGGTTAACGAAAAAAGAGACATAAAAAAGCGGATTTTAAAACTGCTGGCAGATGCAAAGGGAGATATCATTTCCGGTGTCACGCTCAGCCGGCAGCTCGGGGTGTCACGGGTCGCCGTGTGGAAACACCTAACCGCTTTAAAAGAGAGCGGTGTTGATATTATCTCCGCTTCCAAGGGATACCGGTTGTCCGATCCGGATGACCTGTTGATGCCGTTCTGTTTCCCCCCCCGATTTCATGACCGTATTTTCCATTTCCAGGATGTCACCAGCACAATGGATAGCGCCAGGGAACTGGTCCAATCCGGTGCGCCCCACCTGAGCCTGGTTCTGGCAGAAGATCAGACCGGCGGAAGGGGACGGTTGAACCGTAAGTGGACATCCGCCAGAGGCGGATTATGGATGACACTTATTTTGAAACCGAATACCCCGCCGCCGTTGACCTATCAATATAATTTCATCGCCTCAACCAGTCTGTGCAAGGTTTTGCGGCGCCTGTTCGATTTGGACGTCAGGGTCAAGTGGCCCAATGACCTGTTGCTCCACTCCAAAAAGATCTGCGGCCTGCTGTCGGAAATGGAAACCCGTGGAGATATGGTTGAATTCATCAATATCGGCATGGGTTTGAATGTCAACAATCATCCGGCTGCTGACGAACCCAATGCCGTCTCATTGTCGGATGTCATGGGCCGGCACCTCTCCCGCCGGCTGATTGTGGAATCTTTTTTAGATGATTTTTCAACACGGATTCAAACCCTGGAGCCCGTAAGGGTCATCACGGAATGGAAGGCGTTGTCAGCCACCATCGGAACCCGTGTAAGGATTGAAACCCCGGGTAGAATTCATACCGGCCTGGCAGTGGATGTGGATGTCAGCGGCGCACTGGTTATAGAGGAGGACACAGCGGTTTTAAACCCGCCCGGCAATGGCCAGGTACCGGCTGAAACGGGTGTTCCAAAACAAAGTAAAATCATCTACGGAGATTGTTTCCACACCGAAAAGGACGTGAAAGGATAAAAAAAAATGAATCAAACCGATCAGATCAACCCGGCTGATACCTCCAAACAGTTAAAAAGAATCGTTTCCACATCATTATTTGTCTCTCTGATCACCGTTGGTGCGTTTATTTTCATTCCCATCGGGCCGGTTCCCATTGTCCTGCAAAATATGTTCATCCTTCTTGCAGGCGTGATCCTGGGCCCGGTGTGGGGGCTTGCCTGTGTGGCCATTTACCTGTTCATCGGGTTTGCCGGGCTTCCGGTGTTTTCCGGCGGCACCTCGGGCATTGGTAAACTGTTCGGACCCACGGGCGGATTTCTCATCGGCTATCTGCCCTGTGTTTATGTCACAGGCCTGATTGCCGACCGGTTTGGGAAAAAAATGGCCACTGACATCATTGCCATGATTGCGGGCTCGGTTCTCATCTACACCGCCGGTATCCCCTGGCTGATGAAAATCACAGGCATGGGAGTTTATAAAGCCCTGGCTGTCGGATGCTACCCCTTTTTGATTCCGGATCTGATTAAGATTATTGCCGCCGCTTTCATCGCAAAGGCGATCCGGCCGGTGATCAAGCTTTAGACATAGATAGACAATGAGATCCCCCCTCATTCATATTGCCGAACTGACCCATACCTTTGATGATGGTAAAACCGGAATCAAAGAGATCAATCTGGATATCTTTCCCGGGGAATTTATCATCCTGGCAGGAAGAAACGGATCCGGGAAAACCACCCTGATCAGACACTTGAACGGCCTTCTCCACCCGTCATCCGGCCGGATCCGGGTGAACGGCAAACCGGTTTCCTCTCACCTGCTTGAGACCCGGAAAACCATTGGAATGGTATTTCAGGACCCAGACACCCAGATCGTTGCAGACACGGTTTTTGACGAGACCGCATTTGGGCTTGAAAATCTAAAAACAGACCGGAACACCCTTGACCGGATCGTGACTCAGGTGCTGACACGGCTCGACCTCATCCATTTAAAGGACAGGAACCCGGCCACCCTTTCCGGCGGCGAAAAACGGAGGCTGGCCATCGCCGGTATCCTTGTAATGGAACCTGCCGTCATTGTCTTTGACGAGCCCTTTTCCAATCTCGATTACCCGGGCACCCTATCGGTTCTGGCGGCCATTAAAAACTTGCACCGTTCCGGGCAGACCATTATCATCGCCGCCCACGACGTGGAACCGATTATCTGCGAAGCTACCCGGATGATTATCATGACGGACGGGCAGATCAGCCTGGACGATTCACCCATGGCCATTCTCTGCCGGCTGGAATCCTTCGGCATCAAGGCGCCCTGTGCCGTCAAAATGGGAAAGCCACCGCAGCCATGGCTCGATTGACCCCTTTTGGATACCGGCCCGGTAAAAGCATCCTCCACCGTCTGGATGCCCGGCTTAAATTTTTTATGGTCTGTGCCATTGGGCTCTCCATGGTAAAAGCAGGCCCGGTTGCCGTTGCCGGGTATTCGGTACTGGCATGTGCCGGTTTTAAAATCAGCCGTATCCCGGTGATTGAAACATGCCATGCCCTCCGCTTCTTTTTTCTGCTGCTCTTTTTTGTTTGGACGGCACGGGCATTGTCCGACCCTGGCACGCCCCTGTTCCAATGGGCCGGCATATCCGTCACCCGGGAAGGCCTGTTTTCCGGACTGCTCATGACTTCTAAATTCTTTTTAATCATGGTCACAGGCCTGATTTTTTCATCCACTACCGCGATTAAAGATGTTAAAGCATCCGTTCAATGGGCTTTAGCGCCTGTCCCGCTGATACCGGAAAACCGGGTGGCCGTTATGATCGGGTTGTCTCTCGGGTTTATTCCTATGATTTTTAAACAGGGCGGCCAGATTGCCGATGCCAGGCAGGCCAGGTGTGCGAATCAGATAAAAAATCCGGTCAAAAGAACCATCGGACTGGCCCTTCCCCTGATTAAAAAGACATTTGCATCCGCCGATTACATCGCCCTTGCCATGGCATCCAGGCTATACAGTGATGACCGGACGCCCCCGTCCTTTTCCCCCAGCGGAAAAGAGCCGGCCTTTATCTTACTAACCCTTGTTGTGGTGGTCGGTATGCTCTTTTTTTAGGGGTTCCCAATCGGATTCGGGTCCTGTCAATCCGCTGATAAAACTAAGTTTCCTGTTTTTCACAACCGGTGCGGCCCAATCAAAGATTATAATTAGGTTATCTTGTTTTTTTTTAATTGATCATCTGCGTATTTTGATGTAACATTCGAAAAATAATATAGTTTCATTACTATTTTTAATATATTAATTTTCATAATGAGTTATCCTCGAAGGAGGCGATTATGTCATCATCTGACGACCCTCTTTTCGGATCAGCCATGTTCGATCTGAGAGGAAAACAATCGGTTCGGGCCACATTTAAACTTTCGCAAAAAGCGATAGATGCCATCGGGCTTGTGGCCATCCACATGGGCATCAAGCAAAAGTCCCTATTTGATCATATCATCGAAGATCTTGATGCCCTTGACAATTTGGCCAAGACCATCCGGATCAGGCAATTTAAAAAAATTCCCAGGCGGCAGAAAACCTTTGTATTGAGCCGGCGGACCATTGAGTCATTGGAATCGATATCCGCCGCCTCCGGCACCCCGAGGGATGCTTTGGTGGAATATTCCGTAAAAAAGCTGGAAACCATTATCGACGCGGAAAAAATCAGGCACCAGGAGCGGAAAAAACTGCAAAAAGAAATAGACGCCCATTTTGACGCCGGACACCGGTTATACCGAAAGGCCGTTAAACGGCTGGGAAAAGAAGATCCGTTCTGCCGGAGTGTTGAAAAAGCAGGTCGTGCCAACCGGAAAGCAAAAGATGAAATTGATGCGTTTATTGAAAAAAGCCGGGTGATCGAAGAGTTTTAATGCATAAAAACCACATTCTTTAAGGAGGAAACGTTGATTGAAGTTCAGAAACTGACCAAATACTACGATGATTTTTGTGCGGTCAACAACATCAGCCTGACAATCCGGAAAGGCGAAATTTTAGGATTGTTAGGTCCCAATGGTGCGGGAAAAACGACAACATTGAGGATGCTCACAGGTTACTTCAAACCCAGCGCAGGTTCAATAAATATCAAAGGACTCTCCATGCCTGAAGATGCCCTGAAGATCAAATCTCTTATCGGGTATTTACCGGAATCGGCCCCCTTGTATCATAATATGCTCGTCTATGATTACCTGGACTATGTCGCCAAAATCAAAGGGATCACGGACAAAGAACAGCGGTATGACCGCTTTTTACAACTCTCGGATCTGTGCGGCCTCTCCGGTATCATGGCAAAGCCGATCGCCAACCTGTCAAAGGGGCTTAAACAGCGGGTGGGACTTGCCCATGCCATGATGACGGATCCTGACATTCTGATCCTTGATGAACCGACCTCCGGACTGGACCCCAACCAGATCATGGAGATTCGGGAGATTATCCGGACCATCGGCCGGGAAAAGACCATCATTTTCTCCAGCCACATCCTAAGCGAAGCCGAAGCCACCTGTGACCGGATTGTCATTATTAATAAGGGCCGGATTGCGGCAGATGACACCACGGTTAACCTGAAACAGAGTGCGGCCCAGAATGCCGTGATCCGGCTGTCCGTAAAAGGCGCCGCTGATGAAGAGATTCAAACCCTTCTTAAAGGGATTGACGACAGCCTTGAAGTGTCGGCAATCGCCCCGATTGAAAAAGGCGTCTCTTCCGTGGAAATCCGATCTGCCACCAATCAGGATTTCAGATCCGACATCTATCTTAAAATCAAACAGACCGACTGGATCCTGGTTCAGATGACAAAAGAGTCCCAGGCCCTTGAAAAAATATTCAGGGAATTGACACGGGAGGATGCCTAACCCATGAAACAGATTACAATCATTGCCGTCAAAGAATTTAAAGATTATTTCATTTCACCCATTGCCTACATCGTTATATCCCTGTTCCTGATCGTAACGGGCTGGTTCTTTTTTTCCACCTTTTTCATTTACGGCCGCGCAGATTTAAGGGATTTTTTCTCGTTGCTGCCGATCACCTTCTCCTTTATCGTTCCGGCAATCACCATGCGGTTGTTTGCAGAAGAGAAAAATGTCGGATCATATGAAACCCTTTTAACCATGCCGGTCTCCTTTTTTGACATTGCATTGGGCAAGTTCTTTGCCGCCACCCTGTTCACCGTGTCCATGCTGGTCCCCACCCTCTCTTACCCGCTTTTTATCTCATTTATCGGGCAGCTGGACCCGGGACCGGTTGCGGGCGGTTATATCGGCGCTGTCTTTTTGGCCTCAGCCTACTGCGCCATGGGATTGTTCGCCTCCTCATTGACACGGAATCAAATTGTTTCGTTCATCATCGGATGCGCCCTCTGCTTCACTTTAACCATTTTAGACCGGCTCTTGTTTTTTATGCCCCCTAAAATCATCTCGGTGGTCAACTATATCGGGGCCAGTTCCCATTTTATGAACATATCAAAGGGTATCATCGATTCCAGGGACATTCTTTACTTTGTCAGTGTGGTTTTTATCTTTATTTTTTCAACCTACATTGTCATGCACGAAAAGAACTAAGGAGAAACAAGAGAGATGCGTTCATCAAAAGAAAAATACATTAAATTCGTTTTATATATCCTTGTGGTCGTCCTGATCAATGTGGCCGGAATCACGCTGTTTTTCAGGATCGACCTGACCCGGAACAAGGTCTATTCCCTGTCCGATGCCAGCAAAGATGTCGTGGCGACCTTGTCTGAACCCTTGAACATCAAAGTCTTTTTTTCAAAGAACCTGCCGGCCCCCCACAACAACACGGAAAGATATTTAAAGGACCTGCTGGAAGAATATGCGTCCAAAGCGGGGAGATATTTTAACTACACCTTCTATAATGTCACGCCGGATGAAGGCTCATTAATGCAGACGGCCGATGAAAACCGGGATATGGCCCGGGATTACGGTGTTGATCCCGTTCAGATACAGATCATGGAAGACGATGAGGTCAAATTCAAAAATGCCTATATGGGTTTGGCAATCATCCACGGGGATCTGATTGAAAAGATCCCTGCCATCACGTCCACAAACGGCCTTGAATATCAGCTCACAACCGCCATCCAGAAACTGAACAATAAGGTCAGCACCCTTATTCGCCTGGATAAAAAGGTCAATATCAACATGTATCTGTCAAACTCCCTATATCCCATAGCCCCGTTGATCGGCCTTGACCAGCTTCCCCGGCTGGGTCAGATGGTGGCGGACACCATTAACCGGATCAACAGCCAGAGCTTGGGAAAGCTGAACTTTAACACCGTCGCGGTGCCGAATGCCGACCAATTGGATACGCTGGCCAAAGAGAATGATCTCATGGTCCTGACCTGGGAGGCCATACCGGATCAGAATATCCCCGCCGGCTCAGGGACCGCCGGTATCGTTATTGATTATGAGGGCCAGACCGCAACCCTGCCGCTGATCAATGTGGTTGAGATCCCCATTATCGGCACCCAGTACCAGATGGCAGACCCCAAGGCATTGGAGGATGAAATCAACTCGATCATTGAAAAAATGATCGGCATCAACAAAGAAATCGGCTTTTTAACCAGCCATGATTCACTTTCGCTTACCCCCAACCGGATGGCCATGATGCAGGGGCAGCGTGACGAATCGTTAAGAGCGTTTAACAGCCTGGTCTCTTCGCGGTATACGATAAAATTTGTCGATCTGA
Organism: Desulfobacula sp.; assembly: GCA_028280105.1. Classification (GTDB taxonomy): domain Bacteria; phylum Desulfobacterota; class Desulfobacteria; order Desulfobacterales; family Desulfobacteraceae; genus Desulfobacula. Next base: position 8,214 of record JANQML010000132.1, read on the forward strand.
AAAACGGAACCGTTCCGGACGGGCTCAACTGCCTGATCATTGCGCGGCCCACCCAGAAATTCTCCGATTATGAACTCTTCCAGATTGACCAGGCCTTGATGAAGGGAACCAATATCGCCTTTTTCTCGGATTCGTTCAAACAGATCATTCTCCAGCAGGGCGGCATGGGAATGCCCCCCATGTATGAACCCATCGACACCGGGCTTGATCAACTGCTCAACCACTACGGTGTCTCGATTCAAAAGGCCTATGTCCTGGATGAGCAAAGCTATAAAGCCCAGGTGCCGCCCAATATGGGGGGTGGGGAACAAAACATCTACTTTTATCCGCTGCTGAAAAACGAACAGATCAACACGGCACCTGAATTCATGCATAATATCAAGGGGCTTGTGGCCGGACAAATCTCCCCGCTGGAACTGGTCAAAGAGCGCATCGACGGTACCGGCGTGACGGCGACAAAGCTGTTGAGTTCTTCCGACCGGTCCTGGTTGATGAAAGATTCCATCAACCTGAATCCGCAGATGATTTTTCCTCCCACGGAAGAGGATGAATTTGCCTCTTTTGAAATGGCTTATGTATTGGAAGGCCGGTTTACCAGCTTTTTTAAAGGCAAAGCCGTACCCCAAAAAACAACGGATGATGATCCGGCTCAAGAAGAGACGGACGCACCGGATGACACCGCTGTAAAAACAGAACCCATTCAAAACGAAGCCACCTTAAAATCGGTTCAAACCCAAAATACGGTGATTGAATCCGGTAAACCGGCCAAACTCTTTGTGCTGCCCTCCTCGCTCATGATTCAGGATACCATGATCGATCCCCAGGGCCAGTCCATGAACGCCATCTTTATTTTAAACGCCATCGATCACCTTAACGGAGAGGACCAGATTGCAAAACTGCGGGCCAAACAACAGACCTTAAATCCCATCATGGAAACTTCCCCGGCGTTAAAAAGCGTTTATAAGGCATTTAATATTGTCGGACTGCCGGTGCTCGTCATCCTTTTCGGTTTGGGGGTGCTGGCAAAACGAACATCACGGAAAAAGAAACTGGCCAAACGGTTTAATGATAAAGGAAGCGTGTCATGAAAAAAGAATATATCGTTCTCATCGTCCTCATCGGTGCGCTCAGCGCCTACCTGCTGCTCCACAAGGAAAACCGTGGCAACTACACCCTGCCCGAGATCCAACAGATCGAGACCGGCCGTATCACCTCGATTCTTATTGAAAGATCCGACGGTCCAGTCGAACTCAACCGGGACGGAAAAGAGTGGACCGCCGGCAAAGAGAAATATCCCGTGGATATTTCTCTTGCCGAGGCCCTGCTCGATACCTTGAAAACGTTTAGATTATCGGTCTTGGTATCTGAAAAAGAGGATTTTAAACGGTATGAACTAGATGAAGAATCCCGGATAAAAGTCAATGTCGTTGTCGTTATGGATGATGATAAAAACTTTGAATTTTTTATCGGCAAACTTGCACCGACCATGAATCATACCTATGTCATGCTGGCCAATGACAAAAATGTCTATCAGGCCAACGGCAGTTTCAGAAACAGCTTTGACCGGGATATAGACGGATTCCGGGATAAAAAAGTGCTGGAAATCAAACCGGCCGCTGTGAAGCAACTGCGTGTGACAATGGGGGATATGTCCAAAACCGTGACCGCATTGGAATCTGAAACAGAAGGGGATGAAACGGTTCAAACCTGGCAGACAGCAGACGGCAAACCAGCGGATAAGGAAAAGATATCCGGTTTTCTGGGCACCATCTCCTATTTAACCTGTGACACCTATGCCGTCGATAAGACCAAAAGTGATTTTAAAACCGCAACGCCTTTGATATCATTAAAAATTGATGCGCCGGATCCCATTGATTTTAACTTGTATACTTCCGACGGTGACGATATCATCTATGGGATCTCTTCGACCAACGGCTATCTGTTTACGCTCTCCGACTTTGATGCCAAGGAGATCATATCCGGTGCAGAAACCCTGTTGGGAATCGAAAAGAAAGAAAATTAATGTTCAAAAGGTTTGTGAAACCCATATATCAGCCCTATAAATGGATCATCGTGATTCCCTTTGTTTTTTTAGTCACAATGATCCTCGGGCTGATATGTATCTTCACCGGATTCTTGTTCCGCCAGGATGCCGCCAACCATGTCGCTCTGCTATGGGCCAGGCTCTGTTGTGCCGTCGTCCCCATGCAACTCAAAATCAAAAACAGGCACAACTACAATCTCACCGGATCCTATGTCATTGTTTCCAATCATCAAAGCATGGCCGATATTCCGGCCATTCATGCCGGGCTGAGGCTGAATATCAAGTGGGTCATGAAGCAGGAGTTACGAAAAATCCCCATTTTCGGAGCAGCCTGCCACCATCTGGGCTGCATCACGGTGGACCGGTCCGATCATAAGTCAGCCCTGCGATCCATTGAGAACGCCAAGAATCAATTGTCCCCAAAAGCATCGGTTCTCTTTTTCGCCGAAGGAACACGAAGCAGGGAGGGTTCGGTCATGCCGTTCAAAAAAGGTGCATTTAAATTTGCCGCAGATACGGGCCTCCCATTGTTACCCATTACCATTAAACATTCTGCCGATATCCTGCCGCCGGATTCCATGGAATTAACCCCCGGTACCATTGAGATCGTCGTTCATCCGCCGGTTTATCTCTCCCACCTGTCCACCGACCGGCTGGAAAAGATCGTCACCGATACCAGAGACGCCATATCCCGGGCTTTGTAACCAGGATATATCAAGACGGGCGGCAATTTTCACCCTTGAAATTTTCCGGAAGGGACCTACCATCTGATTAAATAACAGATGATTTAATTTCAATCTATTATGTTCTCGTGACATCCTTTGGAACCGATTTTATATCTCTGGCAAAGGGCCATATGACAACTTATTGATTTTTTTTTGTTATGCTCAAAATATAATAATATTAAACAAAGCATAAAGCCATTCACCAAATATATTTTTCGCCTCATCTGCCGGCGATATATCGGTATGTTAAACCTGTTGTTAATTTTTAATTTATAGCTAACTTAAGGATATTTAAAATGAAAAAGAGCCGGCCTGACGATTCTCAAAATAAACACCCCAGAATCCTGATCATGGACGATGAAGTCAATGTTCAGAAAATTCTGGAAAAAATGCTTGATAAATTCAATTACACCACCGTATTGACAAGTGACGGGGAAGCAGCCATCCGAACCTATCAAATCGCTTTGGCAAAAAATGCGTCATTTGATCTTACCATACTGGATTTGACCGTTCCGGGCGGAATGGGCGGCAAAGAGGCGGCAGAACAAATTTTAAAACTGGACCCAAATGCAAAAATCATTTTTTCCACAGGCAATGCCAATGATCCGATGATGTCTGATTATAAAAAAATCGGTATTTTTGACATTTTACCCAAACCTTTCCGGCTTGAAAATCTGATTGAGAAGGTAAAGCTGGCCACCCGCCTGTGAACGGAATTCCGATTCTCATCCCCGATCCTTCATTCAGGATCAAAGAGGACCACCGGTGAATCTATTATAGAGCCCGGACAGACGGCATGATCCTTTCCCAGCTTCCCTTTTGCTCCACTTTTTTCCAACTTTCTTAACTCCGCCCCCATATCCATAATGATTAATCATTTTATTCCCTATTTGGGACAATACCTTCCCGTTTTAATTTTCATATCAGCAGAAAAAATACACTTTTTCCCACCATTTAATTTTATGATCGTTTTCCTACAGACCTTTAAAATGGGGCATATAACATAAAATTATCAAAAAAAAAATTGTTTTTCTCTTGACTTAATCTCCATTTTTCGTAAAAGTGTGGGTCAAGGTGGTGGAAAGTGGGTAAGTTGATGATTTATTGACTGAAGGCTTTAATAAGTGTTTCGATCAAGTTCCTTTCATACAATTGATGCCAAAGGCCGTGTGATCGTTCCGTCAAGATTCAGGAATATCCTGAAGGCGGATAAGGTCTATGGCGTCATGGTCTCGAACAAAGACGATTGCTTATACGCCTATACTTTTAGCGAATGGGAAAAAGTCGAGTCCAGAATATTGTCTGCCAAAAGCAGTGCAATGGGTGATTTCAGACGGTTTTTTCTCGGTAACTCCTGCGAATGCATGTGTGACAAGCAGGACCGGATCCTGATCCCTAAAAGCCTTAGAGAGTATGCCAATCTGACAAAGGATATTGTTCTTGTGGGAAACCTGGATCGGTTTGAAATCTGGGCACGGGACCAATGGGATGAGACAAACAAGCGAATGGAACAACGACTTAAAAATGAAGAAGTAAGAGAGGAAATTGCTTCTTTAGGGCTGTAACAAATGGGTTTTGAGCATACGTCCGTCATGCCTCAAGAGGTGCTTGAGCACCAGAATCTTAAGTCCGGCAGCATTTGCGTGGATTGTACACTTGGCGGTTCAGGTCACGCACGCGCCACAATTGAGGCAATAGGTCCGGGCGGAACGTTTATCGGCATTGACCAGGATGCGGGTGCCATTGCCCATGCAGAGCAGGTCTTAAACCCTTTCAAGAGAAATATAGAGCT
>JANQML010000022.1 GCA_028280105.1 Desulfobacula sp.
GATACAGAATCGGCATGCTGATTCTGTATCCGGCAATATACATGGATGACAATAGTGCCTGATAGGATTCATCCACACACTCAATGCGGTAGGCATCAATGACAATATCCTGGGTGGCGGATGAAAATCCCAGCAGAACCGTTGCAACGGCCATCAGTGTCAAACTGTTTGATCCGGCACTCGGGTCGGTGCTGCCCATCCAGAGGATGGCGGTAATCACCAGAAACTGGGACACAATCAGCCATCCCCTGCGCCGGCCAAGTTTCCGGGTTAAAAAGGGAAGCGGCATCCGGTCAATGATCGGGGCCCATATGAATTTAAACGAATACCCAAGGGCGGCCCAGCTGAAAAAAGTGACCGCGGACCGGCTGACTCCGGCCTCCCGGAGCCAGACAGAGAGAGTTGAGAAGATTAAAAGAATCGGCACACCTGCAGAGAACCCTAAAAAGAGCATGGTGACCATTCTTGGATGCATCCAGGTTTGAACCATTTTTCCAAATGAGGTACGGCCGTCATTTGCGGATTCCATTTAAAGTTCCTTTCCAGATCCGTTAAAGATTGTACCGTATCCCATATCACCATCAGTGGGAAAAACCAAACTGATATATCATCACCACCAATCGTGTGTTCAAGGAATGGCCTGAAATCTCCAACAATGACAGCACGCTGACATCTGCATTGCTGGATCGTCTGCTACATCATACCGAAGCTGTTCTGATTGAAGGTGATAGCTATCGAATGAGAAAAGTCAGAAAGTAAGTATCAAAAAGCCGGTCTATTGAACGGATGGACCGGCCTGTTTTTGCCAAACATTTCTAAACCGGTTATCTGATGACATTTTCACACCGGCGTTAACAGAATTGGCACCAAAAAGCCGTGTACAAAGATGATCTTAATGGAATTTCAATGTTTGACAATGTATTGATCTCCAAAGTTCTAAAAAAATATAAAATAAATATTTGACAAAGTCAATTAAGTAGTTGATAAAATCCAGTTAATTCTAAAATAGTTATGATAAAAATCTAAATTCAGGGGGAAGAAAATATGAGTGTAAAATTAGATTTTGTAAAAAGGATAAGAACATTCAACAGGTTTTATACCCTGAAAATCGGTTTGATTACCAAACGATTTCTTGAAAGCAAATACTCGCTGGTGCAAGCCCGGGTATTATTTGAACTGAAAGATGTGTCAAATCTTTATGCAAAGGATCTTGTTGAAAAATTAAATCTGGACCCGACATACCTGAGCAAAATTTTAAAACAGTTTGAAACAAAAAATTTAATTAAGAAAAAAATATCTAAAGAAGACTCGCGAAAACAGATCCTGACTCTAACCCGGAAGGGAGAAGACGAATATTCACGGTTGCGGGAAATCTCCAATATTCAGATTGCTTCACTTGTCAAGAACCTGACTGATGAAGAAAAACGATCTCTTGTTTCATCCATGGGCAACATAGAAAAATTATTAAGCTGCAATAAAGACAAATCTGATTTATTTTACATCCGCTCACATCGGCCGGGTGATATAGGATTTGTGATTCACCGCCATGGTGTTTTGTATGCCGATGAATATGGTTTCAACGAGCGGTTTGACGCATATGTGGCCAAAGGCATGGCTCATTTTATTAATACCTATAATCCCGAGAAAGAGCATTTGTGGCTGGCTGAAACAAACAGCAAGATCGTAGGCTCCGTAGCAATTGTTCAACGCAATGATGACACAGCACAATTACGATGGCTGATTGTAGAACCTGCGGAAAGAGGAAAAAAGATCGGAAAAAGGCTGGTTCATGAAGCCGTTCGTTTTGCAAGGCAAAACGGCTACAAGAAGATAATCCTTTGGACCATCGATTTTCTTCAAGCCGCCAGGAAACTGTATTCAAATGAAAACTTTGTGCTAACCGAGAAAAAAACAAGTGAGATATGGGGGCGCGTACTAACTGAGGAAAAGTGGGAGTTAATGTTGAGATAGTTTTGTTTGATGATTCGTTAAAAATTCTAATGCCGACTGTTGGGGCCGGAATGGCATGGGCAACGGCTGCTTATTTATGGGGATAGAAACAGATGTCAACGATTCGCGAAAAAAGTATTGCAGGACTGTCAACGGGTGACAGTTTCACTATCAAACGGACATTCACAGAACAAGATATGATCCGATTTGGTGAGATTACAAGAGACTACAACCCTGTTCATTATGACGACCGGTTTGCTGGCTTAAAAAAATTTAAGAGCCGGATCTGCCACGGACTACTCATCGGTTCCATGGTAACGGAAATCGGTGGCCAAATAGGATGGTTGGGCTCTGATCTTTGTTTTTCATTTAAGAAACCCGTCTATTTTGAAGACACTATTATCTGTTGTTTTACAATTACAGAAATAGAGGATTGCAGAAAAGCCCGTGCAGAAATTACCTGCCGCAATCAAGACGGGGATGTGGTATTGGTCGCCAAATTAAAAGGTTTTTTTACCAGTGTCTGAAGAAGTGGAAATTCTGAAAGATTTACTGAATAATCAACCTTGTAATGTCGGGTGATTCTTAAACGATTTTAAGGGATCAGCAATCTTTATTTTGCCTGGCCCTCACTGCTCAATGATACTGGCGGATCATGGGGCAGATGTCATTTCAATCGAATCAAAACACTTTCAATCCGATGAACTGTATTTTAAGACCCTCAACCGTAAAATAAGGTAACAAAAAAGGATAAAAAAATACACATGGTTGTGGCTGTGTTATCGGGTGTTGTCGAAATTCAAATATATCATCTTGGGACCTTCATTATTATTCTAATTAAATCAGTATGCTATGAGATTTATAGAAATTTTACTTAATACAGGAAAGTGTGTTTGAAATAGTCCTTGACAAAAAAGGGCCTTTTTTTTACTAAAAGGCTGGAAAATTGTGGGCACTATAGATGTAATCTATAATAATTGAACCGATTTATCTAAGATGTGGCGGATTTATTTGCATCATTGTGCAGATTGAATGCACGGATATAAGTGGGCTGAACAACGGTTAAAAGTAAAACGTGCAAATGGTGAGCGATGCCGGTACGGGATATTTTGCAGGTCAGCCGGGAACCGAGTTTTTTATTGTGTTTCAAATCTTTAATAGAGTTTCATCTTGTTTAAAACGGGTAATCATTCAAAAGCCTGAGTCTATGGGGGGACTCATTTTCAGGCTTTTCCCCGGCTGCACCGGTACAAACGCTTTGTTTGACTGGAATAATTTTTTACGGCCCGGGTTCATAGCTTTTGATGTAAAGCATGAATAAATAAGGTTAGGAGGTTAAGATAATGACCCAAAGTTTAACACCAAAGAACGATCTTGCCGGTTCTGTCATGGTGCTTGGCGGGGGGATCGCCGGCATGCAGTCCGCCATAGATTTAGCCAACTCCGGCTATTATGTATACCTGGTAGAAAAATCTTACGCCATTGGCGGAATGATGTCCCGGCTGGACAAGACATTTCCCACCAATGACTGTACCATGTGAGTGATCTCACCCAAACTGGTCGAGGTCGGCCGGCATTTGAATATTGAATTATTAACCAACACGGAGCTTCTTGAACTGGAGGGTGAAGAAGGAAACTTCACTGCAAAGGTAAAAGAAAATCCCAGATATGTTGACCTTTTAAAATGTACGTCCTGCGGCGAATGTACCAAAGTTTGCCCGGTTGACACCCCAAGCGAACACAATGAGTCGCTTGCACCGAGAAAGGCGATTTTTAAACAATATGAGCAGGCAATTCCGGGCGGGTATGGTATCACCAAACGGTCCACTGCCCCCTGTAAGGCCACCTGCCCCGCCCATGTCAGTATCCAGGGATTTATCGCCCTGATGAACGAGGGTAAAAATGAGGAAGCCTTGAGACTCTTCAAAGATGAACACCCGTTTCCGGGGTCCTGCGGACGGGTCTGCCACCACCCCTGTGAAGCCGCCTGTACCCGGGGGGACGCGGATGAACCTTTAGCCATCCAATACCTTCACCGGTATCTGGCTGAGCTGGATTTTGAAGACGGCAACCCGTATGTTCCGAAAATTGAAGAAAAGCGAGATGAAAAAGTCGCCATTGTCGGTTCCGGTCCTGCCGGGCTGACGGCTGCCTACTACATGGCCCAGAAAGGATACCAGGTCACCATATTTGAAAAGCTGCCGGTCAAAGGCGGCATGATGGCCGTGGGGATTCCGGAGTACCGGCTGCCCAAGTCGGAACTGGCA
>JANQML010000230.1 GCA_028280105.1 Desulfobacula sp.
CCCGACGATACGGGTTCCGGTAGACCGGTTCTGCATGGTCCCGAAAGCGTCTAGAAGCCCGCCGTTGGATGATGCCTGGTACATGATCCTTGAGTCGCACACAGCCATGGGCAGGTCTTCCAGTTTGGAATCAATGGCCCCGGTTTCAAAAAAGATGACACTTTTAGGGGCATTGATATTTTTGGCAGCCATGGCGGCCAGCATGGAAATACCTGTACCGCAGAAAACAATATCTTTATTCCGGATTTCCCTGGCTGCACAAATGGTCATCATTTCCTTTAATGTATAATCCATGTGTTTTTCCTTATTTTCGCTCTAAGTGTTTTGCATATCCCCTATTTTTATCCGCAATAATATTTTCAAGACGCTCCCGTCCCACATGATCCAGAAGCTGCCTGTGGGTCCTTTTCCCGAATACCATCTCAGTCAGGTAAGACTGATAGGCTTCATCATCCTTTGCAGATTCTGCATACCTTTTTAAATAAACCGGGTCATAATCGTAATACTTAAAGCAGGCGGTGGGAAAGGCGCCAAACGGGACACGGACTACGGCATCAGCATGGATAAATGGGATCTGGTTCCTGTCAGGATCAGTTTTCAGGTAATCGTCATCCAGCAGTTCTTCGCATGTAATGATCAGGGCCTTTGATGCCTTTGCCTGTTCCACATCGGCGAACGTAAGACCGTCTATCCTGCAATTACCCCGGAAATCGGCCTTTTGAACGTGAATGATCGTCACATCGGGATTGATCGCCGGCACCAGGACCACTTTCCGGGTATCACACCAGTTCTTGAAAGGATTATCCATGACCACCAGTTTTTCATCCGGGATACGGCCTTCTTCCCGCCGGAACGCTTTTGAAAACCCCCATCTGTTGATAATATCGCTTCCCAGGGTTGAGCGGGTGGGTAAAAACGGTACCCCCATGGCACCGGCCAAAAACCTCAGCGTCATCTGATAATTGGAATAGTCCTCAATTTTTATTGTTTTATCCTGTACCGCCTTTTTAAACCGCAGGCAGGTAGACATGAACTTTCCCGTGCCGCCGTAGGCGATTTCAAGATTTAAAATACTTCCCGCCCCCACCAGTTCATCAACGCCCTGGCCGTTGGAGTGGGCATACACATGCAGGCCTTTGATTTTCTGGCGAATAATTTCATAGACCGCTGCCATTGGATTCCTGTTGATGGTGAATCCGCCGATGGACAAGTGGCACCCGTTTTTTACATATGTGGAGACAGCCTCTGAGAGGCCCATGGTTTTATTTTCGTTACTGTTCATTGAAACACCTTTTGTATGAACCGGGGTTACCCGCCGGTGATGATACTTGAAATACGAATCTGGTCGTCTTGTTTGAGTCTGTAATCCGGATCAAAGGGAAAGACCTCCCTGTTGTTGACGGCCACCTCGATACCCGGACAAAGCCTGCCGCCGTCATCCAGGAGACGGCCGCTTAAATCAGGAAAGGACTGGTGCAGCTGTGATAGTGCATCAGCCAGTGTTGCCGAGTCCAGAGCAATTTCTTTTTGCCCACCTGTGTATTCCCAATGTGTTATGGGTATGCTGACATACACTCTCATAATTCTATGGTTCCTGTTACCCCCTGATAGTTCCTATAAGCCAAACAGGGAAGGCAGCCACAATACAACTTTCGGGAACAGCATGATAATGACCAGACACAGGGTCTGCAAACCGATAAAGGGCCAGACAGATCTGTAAATATCCCCCATGGAGATCTCCGGCGGCACTACGCCTTTCATGTAAAAGAGGACAAACCCGAAAGGTGGTGTCAAATAAGCCATCTGCATATTCACGATGAACAGGATACCAAACCACAGCGCATCAAATCCCAAAAGACTGATCAGGGGAACATAAATAGGCACCGTGATCATAATAATGGGCAGATCGTCCATGATCATACCCAGAAGGAAAAATGAGATCTGCATGGCGATCAATACCGTCCACCGGTTCAGACCAACCGCATCAATCAGGTCTTTCAGCAGCAGGGGCAGCCCAAGCGTATTGACTACGGCTGAAAAAGCGAGGCAGCCGATAATGATCCACAGCACCATACTGGTCAAAAAAGCTGACTTTTCGGCAGCATCGGAGACAACCGACATTGCCTTTTTAAATGACCGTACGCGAAACCCGACGATAATCATGGAAACCATGGCGCCCACTGCAGCCGCTTCCGTAGGGGTGGCAAGACCGGTAAAGATGGTACCCATGATGGAAAATATCAGGATAAAGGGCATGGCCAGGTTTTTAACCGATACCCACTTCTCCGCCCATGCAGCTCTTTCTTCAACAGGGATAGGCGGGGCAAGGGACGGGTTGATCAGGCTCCGTATCAGTATGTATCCCATGAACAGGCCTGCCAGCATGAACCCCGGTATTATCCCTGCCAGAAACATTTTCCCGATGGAAAGGTTGGATAAAGAGGCATAAACGATCATTGTTACACTGGGCGGAATCAAAAATCCCAGTGCCCCGCCGCCTGAGATGCAGCCAATGGCAAGAGAGGACTTATAATTTCTCCTGAGCATGGCCGGCAAGGCAATCAGTCCCATGGTGACGGTGGCGGCTCCCACAATGCCAACCATGGCGGCAAAGACCACACAGATAAAGACCGTACCAATGGCAAGTCCCCCGGGAACAGGCCCCAGCCACTTGTAGATCATTTCAAAAATCTCATCTGCAATACCGGACTTCTCAAGAATGCAGCCGATGAATATAAAAAGCGGTATGGCCAGGAGAATAATACTGGTCATATTTTCAATGATAGACGGCGGCAGCATCTGTAAAAAACGGGGGCCGTTTATCAGGTAAAGCGCAACAATGCCTACCG
>JANQML010000258.1 GCA_028280105.1 Desulfobacula sp.
AGACTGGGCGTATCAGCCATACGCCGCAGGGAGGAACGATCGCAGGCAACGCAGCAGGCGGGACCGTATGATGGATCAGGGTCGGATAAAGCGCTTGCAAACATTGGGTAACCAATGGCCCAATATGAAATTGTTCTTTGGCAGCCGTTATCCGCCCGTCAAACAGGTACAAATGCGGATATCGGATTGACACTTGCACAGACCCGATAAAAAAGATATATTTATACATGTATTAATCTCTATATTGAATCATCCGTATCGATTTCAGTGCGATCATGAACAGCGAAATTCCATCCTTAAAAGGAGATGAGATCCATGGGCACACGATTTGAAAAAATCAGCGTGGCCGAGGCGGCCGGTATCAAAGAATCCACTCGGAATGATGTCTTCAACCACGTCTGACAACTCGCATTTATCCGGCTGAAACAGCATGACAGTGGCATTCAGTTAATCCTTTTCTTCCGTCGCCGGCTGTGGCACCGTTTTTCGTAACCTTTAACTTGACAATGATAATCCGAATGAAAATAAAAAAAACATATCTGGTCTGGGTTGTAGCGATTGCCGGATCAGCCCTCTCTTTTACCTTCTTTTCCACCTACCGGTCGTGGGAACGGTCTTTTGTCCAAATGGAGTTCAACGGGGTGGGTCAACAGAATTCTTATGCCATCGGCCAAACATTGCAAAATCATTTTTTAATTCTCAAAGCCATGCAGGCGTTTTACGAATCGTCTACTCATGTTGATAGAGAGGAGTTCCAAACGTTTACTAAAAAATTCATAGACGAATATCAAACCATACAGGCGCTGGAGTGGATTCCCCTGGTCAGACACGACCAGAGGGATGCGTTTGAAGCCAGGCACCAAAAAAAGATGCCGGATTTTCAGATTCGGGAAGAGAACGTCCGGGGAGATATGGTGAGACGGCGTCCGGCAGACACGTACTACCCGGTGACATATATCGAACCTTTAATGGGGAATGAAGCCGTTCTGGGATTTGATCAGGCTTCAAACGCGATCCGGGCCTTTGCCTTATCAGAATCCAAATCAAAGAAAAAAATGCTGGCAACATCCCGTATCATACTGGTTCAGGAAAAGGTCGGGTTTTTATTAATTCTGCCGGTTTATCATGACCCGGGTACGAAAAAAGAGTTTCATGGATTTATCGTGGGAGTCTTTCGTATCGGTGATATGGTTGAAGAGTCGATCAAACAATTCCGGATCGGAATAAACCGATCCGGAATTCAGCTGGTGGATGCCACATCCCCGGCCTTACCTGCCCTGCTGTACGAATCAGATAATTTCACGGATAACCGAAAGTATCGTTTTGAACAAAACTTTGAGGTGGCCGGACGGCAATGGAAGCTCATCATGGTCCCGACACCGGCATTTGTGAATGAACATGCGTCCCATATGGACGTCATGGGCCTCACTATGGGATTGATTTTCACGCTGCTGGTTTCCGGATACCTTAAAAATATCACCAGCCAGTCGGATGAGATCAAACGTCAGGTCCGGGAGCGGACAGAGGAGTTAAAAAGGCATAAAGAAAATCTTGAAAAATTAATCGATACCATTGAAGACGGGATTGTTGTTATCAACGACAGAGGAAGCATCCAAAAATTTAATCCCACGGCTGAAAAAATCTTTCAATACCGATCCGACGAAGTGATCGGAAAAAATGTAAATATGCTGATGCCGGAACCCTATCACAGCAATCACGATGATTATATAAAAAATTACATAACCACCGGTGTGTCTAAACTGATCGGTATCGGCCGGGATGTTGAGGCAAAGAAAAAGGACGGCACCGTCTTTCCCATCCACCTGGCAATGAGTGAGATGACGGTAGAGAATAAAAGCAAGTTTGTCGGCTCAATAAAAGATATTACACAGCAAAAAGAGGCGGAGGAAAAACTGGTTCTGGCCAAGGAAACCGCAGAGCAGGCCAACCGTGTCAAATCCGAGTTTATGAATACCATGAGCCATGAATTGCGGACTCCTTTGACAATCATACTCGGCAATATCGAAGAATTAACAGATGAAGACGAATTGCCCGACACCGATGATATTGCAGAAATTGCCAGGGATTGTTCAAAGGCGGGTGATATGCTGATGCAGCTGATAAACGACATCCTGGACATTTCAAAAATTGAAGCCGGAAAAATGCCACTGCACAGGGAAAAAATCGATTCCGCCGAACTCATCAATGATGTTGCGAAAACAATCCGGGTGCTGGCTGAGAATAAAGGACTGGATTTAGTAATCAAAGGCGAGGACAGGGTGATTGATATCGATCCCATCCGGATCAAACAGACATTGTTCAACCTGCTGAGCAATTCAATCAAGTTTACCGATTCCGGTGCGGTCTCCATCACCACTGAAGTTCAAAAGGATTGGTTTACCATCCGGGTCAGCGATACCGGCTGCGGTATGGATGAGCAAAGCCTGACATACATCTTTGACCCTTTCAGACAGGTGGACAGCTCTACCACACGAAAAGTCGGCGGCACCGGTCTGGGACTGGCAATTACAAAAAAACTGGTGGAACTCCACGGGGGCGCGATCTCTGTTGAAAGCGAAGTCGGCAGGGGCAGTTCATTTACAATTAAACTTCCATTGGAGACAGATGATGAAAATACTCCTGGTTGATGATAACGAAGATATCCGTAAAATGTTAAGACGCAAGTTCAAAAAAACAAAATGGGAAATTATCGAAGCCGTTAACGGCCTGGAGGGGGTTGAACTGGCATTTCAACATCAGCCGGATCTGATTTTGATGGATATGCACATGCCGGTTTTAGACGGTCACGAAGCCACCAAGCGGTTGAGAGAGCAAGGGTATACAGGGAAAATAGCGGCGTTAACGGCTTCTGTCATGCGAACCCAGTCACACGAGGCTCTGGAAAAAGGGTGTGATTATTTTATTGCCAAACCGATTACAAAGGATTTTATAGAACAAATCAGAAAAATACTGGAATAGGAAAGATATCATGAAAAAGTATACCGTGGTCGTAGATGAAGATTTGCAGGACCTGATTCCGGACTATATCAACCGTCAAAAATCGGAAATATCCTCTATTCAGGACCATCTGAATAAAAACGATTTTCCATCCATAGGCCGCCTGGCCCATGACTGGCAGGGGACCGGTGCCGGGTATGGAATACCGTTTATTTCGGAAATCGGGAAAAAGCTGGGCATTGCCGTGAAAGAGGAAAAAGAAGACGTGATTCTGGATCTGGCAAACCAGCTCGAAACCTATCTTGAACAATTGGAAATTATATACGAATAATAATAAAATCGATTCGTTAAGGTGTAGAGGCGTAACCATCATGAAAATACTCATAATTGACGACAACCCGGATATCCGAAACCTGATCCAAATGATTTTAAAGCCGTATGAGTTTGATCTCCTGCTGGCCGATTCCGGTTCCAGGGGATTTGAGATTCTCGAAACCCATGAGGTTGACCTGATTATCCTCGATATTGTCATGCCGGAGATGGACGGATTTACGGTTTGTGAAAAGATTAAAAATAATTCTGCTTTCTGTGACATCCCGGTGATTTTCCTCTCCATTCAGGATGAAACCCCCTCTCTTGTAAAGGGATTAAAGCTCGGTGCAGTTGATTACATCAGCAAACCCTTTCACAGCGATGAATTTATTGCCCGGATCAACGTCCATCTGGATCTTTATAAAAATAAAAAGCTGCTTCAGGAAAAGCTGGAAGAGAACAAGCAACTGATCCATGTGCTGGCCCATGATCTGAAAAACCCCATTGGCTGCGCCCTCTCATTGATGGAATTAATAGATGAAGACCCCGAAGACGCCGCCGAATATTCGGAGTATGCCAGGTCTGCTTTGGAACAGGGGCTTCAGATCATTGACCTGATAAAAGATTTTATGGCGGTTAAAGAGAAAAAAATGACGCTTAAAATGAACCGCTTAAACCTGGCACAATTGATCGATAAATCGCTGAACACATTAAAAACCCAATTCAACGATAAAGATATTTCAGTTAATGTCAGTGTGGATTCAACCCTCTTTGTGGTGGTTGACGAGGTCAGTTTTGTCAATTCCGTTTTAAATAATCTAATGACCAATGCCATCAAATTTTCTTTTAAAGGTTCGGCAATTGATATCATCGCCGACCAGAACCAGGATCTGGTAAGCCTGTCGATTATTGACAAAGGAATCGGCATGCCGAAAAAAATCGAAAATGACATTTTCAACATAGAAAAATCAGTCAGCCGTCCCGGGACAGAAGGGGAAGTGGGTACCGGCTTTGGTATGCCCCTGGTGAAAAAATTTGTGGGAGCCTACGGGGGAACCATTAAGATTATATCAAAAGAAAAAAGACCCGATAAAAATGATCATGGAACAAAAGCCGTGGTTACGTTGCCGGCGAAATAGTTCTCCTTTTCGTTGCCGCTTTTAAATACCCCATCGAAGAAACCCGCAATACCCGGTAAACGCACCCGGAGGACCCAGTTCATGGCCTCTAATACACAGCGCCCAGATGCCGAAACCGAACTCTTCCCAAAGACCGGTAAAATTCCTAATATAGCTGAGCGCCACCTTATGCTGGCCTTCAGTGTTGACGTCTCATCAGAACCCGGCAGCCAGTGCATGACATCCGTATCCGACATGATCCTATCAACCATATCATCCTGGTCAGAAACCGAAAGAGGCCTTAAGATCAACCGTTTTGTTTTTAAAACCGGCATGATACACACTCCTTGTAAATCGTCCCGTGTCCGGTTCGCTTTTAGCAGATTTCGTAAAAAGAGTAAATCATAGTGTGACGATATTGGGTAGGCGCCCGAATCTGATGATGGATTCGGATATGATTCTTGACAAAAAACGGGCTTCTATTCTATCATTTAACTATCTACAAAAAATTCTTATTCGATTTCACTGCCGTATCAACCTTAAACATAAAAGGATTAGAACATGAAAATCTTTTCTTTATTCATGGTACTGCCATTGTCTTTGCTATGGGCCGTCAACACCGGTGCCGGAACGCCTTCAAAGGAGAATTCAGACAGCCTGAACCCCACACATCCCCCCTATCAACTGCTGCGTTTTATGGAAGACTACACTTACCTGGAAGGTCATCCGAATCGTGGATTTTGGGATAAGGGAAAACACTTGAAACCAGCGGATGCCTGGCGCATCACTTTTGGCGGACAGGAACGAATCCGGTATGAACACAAGACAAACCTTGGGTTTGGCAGCGCGGTTCCGGCCACGGACGGTTTTCTGATCAACCGGCTGAGGGGTCATATGGATGCGAAATATAAAAATATTTTTCGCATCTTTGCCGACGTTAAATCAGCCGTATCCCATGACAAGGAAGGATCAAAAGCCTTAACAGACGACAGTATCGACACACAAAACCTGTTTGTGGAGTTTATCGCACACCCCAACCCTTCTGAATCTTTTTCACTTCGCATCGGTCGCCAGGAACTGGTTTTTGGAAATCAGCGTTTATTAACCAATCTGATCTGGGCCAATGTCTTGCGAACCTTTGACGGTATCCGGTTTACCTATCAAACTCCGCATGGCAGCGGGAACCGGACCGTTTCAGGCTGGTGGGCCCGGTTTGTTAATGTAAAAGACGGCCAGTTGAACCGATCGGACCCTAGTCTGCAAACATTTGGCCTCTATGCTGCAACCACTCTCTCGAAGCACGGCGGATATGACCTGTATGCCATTGGAAAAAGGCAGTCGGACCAACCCGCATCCCAAGGACCGGCCACCGATACTTCCGTCACAATAGGTACCCGGGTATGGGGTCTGATGGCGGATCTGTGGCAATATGAAACGGAATTGGCGGTTCAACCCGGCCGGTTCGAAAGTGAAGACACGTTTGCCTGGATGGTCTCTGCAACAATAGGGACGGATTTACCATATCCGGTCCTGGAAAAATTGTCATTCGGATACGACTATGCCTCAGGCGATGACGACGGAAACGGTAAGGATACATTTGATCAATACTTTCCTTTGGGACATGCCTATTTCGGCTATATTGACGTGGTCGGCCGGGCCAATATCCAGGCCGTCAACACCCGGCTTGACTTTAAACTCATCCCGAAAACAAACTCATGGATACAATTGCACAGCTTTTGGCTTGACGAAGTTGAAGACGGGCTGTACAACCCCGGCGGAAAACGGATTCGCAGCAATCGAACCGGAAACAGCAGCACCCATGTGGGTATCGAACTCGATATTGCAACAAAGGTAAAGATCGGCCGGCACTCCGGCCTCTTGTTCGGCTATTCGCGCCTGTGGCCGGGCAGTTTTATCGAGAACACCGGTCCTGATGAAGAGATCGATTTCTTCTATGCCCAATATCAATTCACGTTTTAAGAGTGGGTTAAGGTTTATTCCGTTAATCTTTTGCTCATAATCACACTGACATAATTCGTTACATCCCAGTCAGCCTTTTCCACGATCCGATACCCTCTTTTTCTGTACATGGATATCAGGTGTGTTGCCCCTTCCGCCGTGTCACAGGCCAACTCTTTCGCACCCAGTTGGATCGCCCTTTTTTCAACAAGATCCATAAGCTCACCTCCAATCCCTGATCGTTGGAAACCCGGGTCAACTGCGAATTGGGAAAAGGGAATGACATGGGTTTGATTGTAATAGTCATGATCATGGGTTTTGTCGGGATTGCTTAAAAAAATCGTTCCGACTAACCGGCCCTTAGCCTTTTTAACATAACACTCTCCATTGGCAATCCGTTTTTTTGTATCGTCAACGGTCTGGTGGGTTCCCCAGTATTTAAACCCCAGTTCGGCCAGTTGACGGTAAGCTTTGCGGATCAGCAGGGTCAATTCTTCTAAAGAGGACCGTTTGTCCAATAATTCTATACCGGTCATTATCCCGCCTGCGCCTGCTTTTTTCACTTTTATATCCCCACTTTATTTTGATTCAGACGATCACTCTAAACCCGCCTAGAGGTGAATGATTTCAATGGTTGAGTCGGCAATCATGGCAAGCCCCATGTCATCTGCCATATTGATCACCTTGTCCAGCTTGGAGTTCACCTGTTTTACATCGTTTCCCACGATGGCAAACCCGATCATGGCCCAGCCGTGGGAATCGTTCAAATCCACTTCGGCAATGGAGATGTTAAAGGCATTCGAGATCCGGCTGATCATGGATTTGGTGATCTTCCGTTTCTGTTTCAGCGATCTGACATCAAACAGGGCCAGTTTTATCTGTCCGGTCCCCACTACCATGACTCCCCCCTAATGTTTAAAAAAATCGTATACCCATTCATTGACCGGGTTCTCAATCAGGTCCTGCCGGGTTCCCTGCTGGACAATTTCACCCCGGTTCATGACAACAATCTGGTGCCCGGCAATAAAGGCCTCTTCGTGGTCATGGGTTACAAAGACAGTGGTCAGTCCCAATTGCTTGATGATATCCGTCAATTCGGTCAGCAACCGTTTTCTCAACCCCCGGTCCAGGGAACTTAAGGGTTCATCCAGCATCAGGAGCCTGGGGTTGGGCGCCAGGGTCCTGGCAAGTGCCACGCGCTGGCGTTCCCCCCCGGAGAGATCGTCTATTCCCCGTTTTTCAAATCCGTCAAGTCCGGTCAGGCTCAGCATCTCCCCTACCCGTAACGCAACTGCCGCTTTGTTCAGGCCTTTCATCTTCAAACCAAATGCAATATTGTCATATACATTCATATGGGGAAAGAGTGCAAAGTCCTGAAACATCATGCCGAACTGGCGGCGATGGGCAGGGATGGTGTCAATGCGCTGCCCGTCAAACAGAATGGATCCCCGGTCAAGGGATTCCAGACCGGCAATCAATCTCAGCAGGGTTGTTTTTCCGGAACCGGACGGCCCTAAAAGAGAGAGGGTCTCTCCCTTCTTAAGGGTGAGGCTGATATGATTCATCACCAGGCTTTGATCGGCATATGCTTTACTGACTCGATCAAGTGTGAGTCCATTTTTCATTAAAACCCCTCTGAATTTTCCGCCCGGACATTTTCAATCATAACAAATCCAATGGCCGTGACAACCATTAAAACGGTTGATATGGCCATGGCCTGGCCGTAATTCATGGCCCCGGGCTGGCCCAGAAAACGGTAAATCGCCACCGGAATGGTCGGCGTTTCCGGCCGGGCGGTAAATATGGTGGCCCCGAACTCCCCCAGACTGATGGTAAATGAGAAGATGGCCCCGGCAGCAAGGGCCTTTGCAATCAGGGGCAGATCGACGGTCTGTATAATTTTCAGCGGTGATGCCCCGAGCATGGCCGCCGCATCATCCAGCCGGTCCGGTATGGCCCTTAAAGCCGGTAAAATGGCCCGGACCACAAACGGAAATCCGACCAGGGCATGGGCGACGGGGATTAATAATATGGAATCTCTTAAATTCAGCGGGGGCCGGTCCAGGGTAATGATAATTCCAAATCCAAGCGTAACCGCGGAAGTGGATAAGGGCAGCATAAAAATCGGATCGAAAAACCGGGTCCATCCGCTGCCGATCCGCCGGTCGCAGAATCGGATAAATACGGCGGCGCAGACACCTGTGATCAAAGCAATCACCAATGCCGCCCCGGCAAACAAAAAAGAGTATTGAACGGCATGAACCGGCGGAATATAAAAGACAGAGCCGGTGGTATTCTCAAACAATGCCCGGTAAAAAGCAAAAGAGAGGGTCCCGTTATGAATCAGGGACTTGGCAACAAGTGCCAGCATCGGCACCAGGCAAAGGCAGAGGATAAAACCGGTGGATGCTGCGATCATCCCTTTTTCCCACGGTTTTTCCGGCTCTTTTAAATGGGCGGTTTCAGCCTTTGGCAGAAACCGTGCCGTCTGCCGGGTAAATGAGGTATAGACCATCATGAGAGAAAAGGTAAATCCGATCTGGATAAGGGATAAAAATGAAGCCAGCGGCAGGTTGAACAGATGGGCGGCCTGGCGGTAAATTTCCACTTCAAGGGTGGACATGGCCGGTCCGCCCAGAATTAAAATTATGCCGAAACTTGAAAAGCAAAAAATAAAGACCAGGGCTGAAGAGGCCAGAATGACCGGTTTCAGCAACGGCAGCGTGATGTGGAAAAAAACGGCAACCGGACCGGCCCCGAGCATGATGGCAGCCTCTTTGATCCGGCCTTGAATGCTGGACCAGAACCCTGAAATCATTCTGAGCATGACGGAAAAATTATAGAAGAGATGGGCAATCAGGACCAGTGCGAGCGGGGAATCAATGGTTACCCCCAACAAAGCCCCATGCCTGCCGAAACAGGCTTGGAGGGCCGCTGCCACCACCACCGCCGGCAGGACAAAGGGAATGGAGGCAATGGTTTTAATCAGTTTTTTCCCCCTGAACTGATAATGGGACATGACAAAGGCACACGGCAGGGCAGCCATCAGGGTCAGAAGGGTGGACAGACCGGCCTGCCAGACGGTGAACCATATGATCCTATGCATCCGTTTTGATTCGAGAAACTGCTCCAGAAAGATCATATTCAGCCCGCTGCCGTCAAAAAAGCTTCTGACCAGAATACCGGACAGGGGATAAAAATAGAACAGGATAAAAAAACCGGCCGGCACCAGACCGGCCAGAATATAAGGGTGAAGATACCGGTTCATCTTTACTGAAGGATGGCTTCGGTCCATTCCCGGATCCAGATATCCCTGTATGCATCAATATCTTGGGGGCTGACCATTGCCGGTGACTCGGCAGCCCGGGCATGCTCGGCAAAGACATCCGGCAAAGAAGCGGTTGCATTGGCCGGAAAAACAAACATCTGTAACGGAATATCCTGCTGAAAGGTCGGTGACAGAATAAAATCCATGGCTTTTTTGGCCGGTTCAGGATGCTTGGTTCCTTTTAATATGCCCGCAAATTCAATCTGCCGAAAGGCGCTGCCGTTATCAACAACAACTCCCGTGGGAGCATCCTCTGGTTTGGTTTCAGCATAAAAGACCTCTGCCGCAGGGCTGGACGCATAGCTGACAACAATGGGCCGGTTTCCTTCCGAGGCAGCGGTGAATTCTCCCCAATAGGCTTCCTTCCACCCGTTGACGATCAAAACGTCATTGGCTTTCAGTTTCTGCCAATAAGACAGGAATCCGTCCGGACCGAACCGGGAAACGGTGGCCAGTAAAAAGGCCAGTCCCGGAGAGGAGGTGGCCGGATTCTGAACCACGGTTAATCCCTTCAACTCCGGTTTGATCAGATCCTCCAGGCTGGAAGGCGGGGAGAGCCGGTTGGTCTCAAACCAGTTTATATCATAGTTTAAGCAGACATCTCCGAAATCCACCGGAATGAGACGGTTTTCCGGATCCAGCTTTAATGAAGCCGGCACCGTATCCAGACCGGCCGGGGCATAGGGCATAAAGATATCTGCCTTCACCGCCCGGCTGAAAAAGGTATTATCCACCCCGTAAAAGAGATCCGCCATGGGGTTGTTTTTGGAAAGAATCGCCTTATTCAGGGCTTCTCCGGCATCTCCGGATTTTAAAATAACAATTTTAGCCTGCACCTGGTTTTCAAACTCGGCCAGTACCGGCTGACTGATACTGAAACTGTCATGGGTCATAATGGTTATGACGGGCAGAGGCCCGTTTTTCGCTTCACCCTCCCCGGACGCTTGATCATCGGTTGAACACCCAAGCCACCCCAGGCTCAGGATAGCGAATATACCTGCCAAAACATATATGGTCTGCTTCATTGCCGACTCCAAATTCACGTGTATTAACGGAAAAGGCCCCACCATGGGGACAACGGACCGGATCAGCGATAAATATAGGTAAGGGATGGTAAAGAATGGTTTTGTTCCCTCCGCCGGCATTATCCGGATCAGGTCATGAACGGTCGGGTATCTATCCCCCTCTCAGCAATTTAAATTGCTCCCGCACAAATTTATTTATGGTCAATGAGTAAACCGAATTAACGAAAGTGTCAAGATCTCTTTATCCGCAAGCCTGCTTTTTGTAAACCGCTGCGGCCTGGGAAATCCCGGATATCTTTTATCAGGAAAGGTCGTTAAAACGTTTCAGATTATTTGCATATATAAAATACTTATTGTCTTCCCATAAAATGTGATTCACCAGCCAGGCGTATAAAAATATTTTCAATTCTTCCTTTGAGCCGTGGGGAAACCCGTGTGTAATCCGGTTCAGGTCCGTAACAAACGACTCATGGGCTTTTTTGTGAGCTTCAAGTTCAGGAAAACCCACCGCCTCCATATGATGTTCCTCTGTTTTAAAATGGATCCTGGCATATTCATACAATTTCATCACAAAAGATCCGGACTGGCCGTCACGAATTCCTGAAATCTCGTTGCCAAGTTGGAATAAATACCGGTGCTGTTCATCAAGCTCGGGAATACCCACCGAATATTGGTCTTCCCACACAAATACGACACTCATAACTCATCACCTGCCATAGGGTTCTTCGTTTAAACGTCACTGCCTATCTGATTCGAGTTAAAAATATGCCTGGGGACAGCCAGACTTCCCTCTACCGGCCCTGGCTGCCGCGGTCATCAACAGGCGTATACCGCCTGTTCTCAAATAATCGTTTCCGCCCAAGTGCCAATCCAATTGAAATTGCTGAAATGTTATTGACATTGTTACAGGATGGCTATTCGGCGCCATCCAAACAAAGTCTTCAGGCTCCGCCA
>JANQML010000283.1 GCA_028280105.1 Desulfobacula sp.
CGGGAAGGCTAATCTGCCTGGGAAATTGCAGTATTTTATACCAAGGCGTTTCAGGAGGATTTAAAGGCGCTCAATATCCTTGATCCGGATATCTGGTGCAAGGCAACGGATTCCATCCCGGAACAGATTCAATTGATCCAAATCCTTGAAAAGAAAGGGTTCACCTACCCGATCAGCGACGGCATCTATTTTGATACATCCAAATTCAAGGGCTATGCCAAGTTGTCCCATCAAAACCTGGATGCACTTCAGGAGGGGGCCCGGGTGGAAAAGAACCCTGAGAAACGAAATCCCACTGATTTTGCACTGTGGAAATTCTCGCCAAAGGATCAGAAACGCCAGATGGAATGGGACTCCCCTTGGGGAACCGGGTTTCCGGGCTGGCATATTGAGTGCTCAGCCATGAGCATGATGCACTTAAAGGATCACCTGGATATCCACTGCGGCGGCATTGACCATATTGACGTTCACCATACCAATGAAATCGCACAGAGTGAGGCAGTGACCGGAAATGAGTTTTTCAGGTTCTGGATGCACGGAGCCTTCCTCAACATCACGGGCGGCAAGAAAATGGCTAAAAGCGAAGACAACTTTCTGACCCTTGCAGCCACTTTTACGGATAAGAACATTTCTCCGCTGGTGTACCGGTTTGCCTCCTTTCAAACCCAATACCGCAAACCCATGGAGTACAGTGATGATGCCGTTGAATCCGCCGTCAACGGATACCGGCATCTGAGAAACCAGGTACGGACCGTTGCCGAAGCTGCCGGGAACCAAAAAGGCGGCGTTAATAACGGGTTCAAAGAACGATTCATCGCTGCAATTAATGACGACCTGAATATGCCCCGGGCCATGGCTGTCATCCAGGACGTACTGAAATCAGACCTGCCTGATGCTGAAAAGTATGCAACGGTCCTGGATTTTGACCGGGTAACGGGGCTTGAGCTGGATAAGGTCCTGGAACAGGCTGCCATACCGCCCGAGGTTCAGGAAAAAGTGGATGCTCGGATCAAAGCCCGGGAAAATAAGGACTGGGCGTTGTCCGATCAGCTCAGGGATGAGATTCAGGCCCTGGGTTACATGGTCCAGGATGCCAAAGAGGGAATGAAAGTTATCAAACAATAAGGACGGAGATTCACCGCCGGGACGGCAGTGAAACCGGCCCGAAAATCGAAACGGGCCGGATCAAAGACCTTTACAAAAATCAGGCAGCAGCAACTGAAGTCCTCACCGGAAAAAAATCACCCGGCTTTTCCAAACGGGCAGACCGGATATCGGCAAGGGGAACAATTCCGGCAAAGCCCGCCGTGGGACAATTTGGCCAGGCTTCTTTTACCGGGGCGTTCACCTGCCATGAGCCGGGGAAGAATCAGGTCGAAAACGGTAATCTTGTGGTAGAGGCCACAGGCCGGTACCCCCATAATGACCGCCGTTTGGGTGTAACCCAGTAAAAACATGGCCCCGGGCAGGACAGCGGCGGAATAGTTGATCTCTTCGAAGCCGGCCGACTGGATCGCCTCTTTGGTGACATCATCCGGATCCACGGACATGCCGCCGGTGGTGATGATCAGGTCGGTATCCTTTTCCAGGTAAGATTCGATCTGGGCCGTGATCAGCTCCCGGTCATCCGGTAGAATAACCGATTCTTCAAGTGTGGCCCCCAAAACCTGCACCTTTTCTTCCACAATCGCCCTGAACCGGTCTTTGATCAGTCCTTTGTAAACCTCGTTTCCGGTGATGACCAGCCGGACTTTCATGGGGTTGAATGTTTTCACACTGAAAATGGGGTAGCATTCATTGGCAACGGTGACGGCCCGGTCCAGTTCCTGCCTGTCGATGACCAGGGGGATGGCCCGGGTGGCCCCGACACTCTGATTTTTTTCCACAGGGGTATTATTGTGCATGGCCGCCGCCATAACATCATCCACCATGTTGAATTCTACCAGGGCATCGATATTGACCTTGAACAGGCCCTCATAATCGGCGCGCAGTTCCAGCTTACCCTCTCTGGGGTCACCGGAAAACGTCACACCCGGCCCGGCCAGGGCTGAGGCAAGCTCGAATACGGCGTCATCCTCATGGATCTGGTTTTCCTCTAAATCGAGTACGTAGAGGTTGTTTTTCCCCATTCGCATCAACCGGCACAGATCCTTTGCCCGGACCTTATGTCCTTTTCTGAAGACCGGACCCTTGGATTTCCCGGGGATGACTTCCGTCATATCATGTGCAAGGGTTGTTCCCACGGCCTGCTCTACAGGTATGGTTCTATAAGGTATGGATGCTTTTCTTTTGCACATGGTGCCCCTCTTTTTCTTCAACAGGTTGATAATAGGTTCCAAAGGCACAGGACCGGCAGAGAATCTGATTGTTTCTCAACACCTCCCGCTTGTCTCTGACCACGGTGCTGCATTTTTCACAGACCGTCTTAAACCGTGTCGGTCCGGGCATATCACAGGCCGGAACATCCACCCGGACTTCCTCGACAGTGAACAATTCGCTGTCATCCATCTCTTTATATGCCTCCAGTTGCTGCAGATTCTCGTCCATGGTATCGGATCCATATTGCCTGGCCAGTGTTCTGGATACCTCTGTCGACACGATCCGGAACGCCTTTTTGGTTTCAAGATTCAAAAAAGTGGCCGCCATGATCCCGTTGTCGATAAATTTTAAGGACCGTCTGCCTAATTTGACGCCGGTGACAAAAGAGATGGCATCTGTGGCACACCGGTCCATCTCTATATAAACGATGATTTTTTTGATCTGCGGCATATGAGCCGGGTCGTCCAGGCCGATTAACCGGCAGCCCAGCATGGCCATTCTGACACCGATCACCTGTCCGGGGCAGAGATGTCCGTGGGCCTGAGCCGAGCCTTGGAGCAGTGTTTCAAAATCTTTCATTATTTCCTTAACCCTAAAATTTAAAGTTCAGCGCCCCGCTGCACCGGGAGCGGGCAACAATACTGCCCCGGCAATGGGTGCATTCGGTTTCAATTCCGGTTCCCATCCGTTAGAGTATAGTATAAACAAGATTGTCAACGAAAAAAACCGTTGAACAAAAATAAATTAAAAAAATTCCTGAATACCTGGCAAGAAAAGACATCTGCCTCAAAAAGATTGAAAACTTGAAGACCGTGGCCTAAAAAATCCCGTGCCGGTCATACTGTGTAAACGGATCACAACATATAAGGTGTCACAATCTGAAATTACTGCTCACAGGGCCTTTATAACGACCAACGTCAGATCATCGTGCCTTGTTTTTTCTCCTTTGAACAATTCCACGGAAGCGATAATTTCATTTCGAATATTTTTGGAGGATTCACCGGAATGCTGTTGAATAATCTGTTTGACCCGTTCTTTACCGAAAAATTCCCCTGATTCGTTCCGGGTCTCGGTGATGCCGTCCGAAATCAGGACGATAACGGCACCGGTTTCAAATGTCGTGCTTGATTCCTTGTATGGCGTCTTTCCGGAAATACCCAACGGTAATCCCCCAGCCTGGACCAGTTCACGGAATCTCCCTGTTGCGGGTTCATACAGGATGGCCGGATCATGGCCGGCTCTTGACCATATAATCTCTTTTTTTTCAGGAATCAGGCAGCAGAAAAACAGGGTCATAAACTGCCCGGAGTCTCTGACATCTTTGGAAAATTGCCTGTTCACATCCGATACGATCCGTGCAACACTTCCCGGAAGCGATATCCGTTGCCTTAAAAAGGCCCTGGCAGATGCCATCAGCAATGCAGAGGGAATCCCGTGCCCGGAAACATCACCGATCACGACACCGAAATATCCGGAACCATCCGGGTCCATATCAAGATAATCATAATAATCTCCGCCGGTTTCATCACAGTAGATCGTTCGCCCGGATATATCATAGGCCGGGATGACCGGATCGGTTTGAGGGATCAGGTTCTGCTGAACTTCCATGGCCAGGGTGAGAGAATGGCGCATCTGCCGGTTCTGATCTTCCAGACGGCGCCGGGCAGCCAAAAGAGAGAGGTGGGTCTGAACGCGGGCCTTTACTTCGGAAATTTCAAATGGTTTCGTGATGTAGTCAACCGCGCCGAGTTCAAACCCGGCGGTTTTATTTTCAACCTGATCAATTGCCGTTATAAAAATAAAGGGGATATCCCGGGTCCGGGCGTCGGATTTCAATTGACGGCTGACTTCAAACCCGTCCATCCCCGGCATCATAATATCGAGCAGGATCAGATCCGGCGTTTGGGACCGGGCGTATTGAAGCGCACTTTCACCGTTCAATGCGACCCCCAGTTTGTATTCATCTTTCAGTGCCTGCACAAGGATATTGATGTTTTCTTTGATATCATCAACCAGGAGCACCTTGCATCCGCTCAGATCCGGGATCATACTGCCTCCTCGTCAACCATCATTTTTCTTAATTTTTTCAGGCGGTGAATGGCTTTTTCGTATTGGAAATCGTTAATATGCGCTGCCGTTGTTTCGGCTTCCGCCCGGACATTTTCCGGAAGTGGCAGGCAAAGGAGCTTTTCAGAATATTCAGAAGATCCAACCGGGTCGGATTCAAGCAGGTAATTCCCAAGCCGGTCAAGCAGATTCAAAACGTCCTCTTTCGAAATTACCTGTAAACCGTCCTGAACGGTTACCCCATCCGTTTCCGGCAGGGATTGGACGGCACGGCAGATTATCCGGTACTCCTCTTCAACCTGGCTCAACAATGATTCAAAGGACCGTGTCTCGTTCTTTGACCCGGCTGCTTCAAGCTGCCGCAATGCGGCGACAAGCCTTTTTGCCGAAATGGTTCCGGCGGCGCCAACCAGGGAATGGGCGCAATACCGGATCGTTTCGGCATCATTGTCCGGAACCGCCCGTCTCAGCCGGTTCAACAGTCTTTCCTGGTCTCTTGGAAACACCCTGAGCATCCTGTAAAAAGTTGCCAGGGTTAATCCCTGACGGGAAAGCGCATCCCCTGCATCAACGCCTTCAATAACCGGCAGATCCGTCTCTGTTTCATCAGGCTTAACCCCGTCATCGGCTCTGATATCCAAAGCGATCCATTTATCGAGGGTATTGATCAATTGAAGCCGGTCAATGGGCTTGCTGATATAGTCATCCATGCCTGCTGCCAGACATTCCTCACGGTCCCCTGCCATGGCATTTGCCGTCATGGCGATGATGCGAACCGTTTTTCCGACTGCCAGACCCCTGATCTGCCGGGTGGCTTCAAATCCGTCCATCCGCGGCATCTGAACATCCATAAGAACCAGGGCATACGCGTCGTCCCGGACGGCATCCACAGCCTCTTTACCGTTTTTAACCGTATCGACCCTGAATCCTGCCTGGGACAGCATCTCCACGGCAACCATACGGTTGGCACTGTTATCTTCGGCCAGGAGAATCCGAACCCCTGAATAAGCCGTGTTCTCTGTCTTTACAGGTGTTGCTTTTCCACTCCCTGTTTTCATCCCCACGGCTTCCATAACGGCATCCAGCAAGGCGGATTGCTTGATCGGTTTATACAGAAAACTTACCACGCCGGCTTCTTCGGC
The DNA here is from genome assembly GCA_028280105.1 of Desulfobacula sp. Lineage (GTDB taxonomy): Bacteria > Desulfobacterota > Desulfobacteria > Desulfobacterales > Desulfobacteraceae > Desulfobacula. The sequence continues at coordinate 5,529 of JANQML010000283.1, forward strand.
ATTCAATATGACGTTCTTCCGCCCATAGGCACTGATCATGATAATGGGAATTTTGCTTAACGCCGGTTGGGCCAATATTTTTTTGGCAGCCTCAATTCCGTCCATCCCCGGCAGTTTCCAATCCATGATAATCATGGAGAAGCCATCCTTATTCCCTTTTTGAATCAGCAGTTCAAAGGCCTGTTCAGCGCTTTCCACACCGACATTGCGGATTCCGAAACTTTCAAGCATCCGTGTCACCATCAATCTGCTCGACCGGTTGTCTTCAACAACCAGAATATGAAGTTTCCGGATTTTCTCAATGGCATCCTGATCCATATCCTCTTCCAGATCAACGATCTCAAACGGACAGGTAAATGAAAATGTACTGCCGCGGCCCGGCTCACTCTCCACTTTGATTTCACTTCCCCCCATCAGGCCCACCAGTTCGCGGCTGATGGTCAGTCCCAGACCGGTTCCCCCGTATTTCCGGGTGGTGGAACCGTCTTCCTGGGTAAACGCTTTAAAGAGGTCGGACTGTTTGTCCCGGGCAATTCCTTTGCCGGTATCCACTACCGAAAACCGAAGGGAAACCGATCCCTGATCCGTTTTTACCGTTTCAACCCTGATGCTGATCTCCCCCTGGTCGGTGAACCGGAATGCATTGCCCACCAGGTTGATCATTACCTGTCTCAGTCGGAGTGGGTCGCTCTTCAGTCCGTTGGGGACATCCCGTGCGATATCAACGATTAATTCCACCTCTTTCTCAACAACCTTGTCCCGGAACTGATCGGTCACATCTTCAATCATGTCTCTCAGACGGAATGCAATAAATTCAACGGAAAGCTGCCGGGCTTCAATTTTGGAAATATCCAGAATATCATTGATCAGATAGAGCAGGGATCTTGACGATTTACGGATGACACCCAGATATTCGCTCTGCTTCTTGTTCAACCCCATTGACTGGAGCAGATCTCCCATACCGATGATGGCATTCATGGGCGTTCGGATTTCATGGCTCATATTCGCCAGAAACCGGCTTTTTGCCCGGTTTGCCGTTTCCGCCCTGTCCCGGGCCAGTGTCAGCTCCCGGTTCATTTCATTGAGTTGTTCGGTGCGCTCCCGGATGACTTCATTCAATTTGCTGCTGGCATATCGCCAGGAGATGACAAGAACCACCATCAGCAGAACAAAAACAATCAGACCGTATAAAATGCTGATCCAGAGTTTATCCAGAAATACCCCGACCAGTGTGCGCTTCGGCATGGGGTGCCAGGCCAGGAACAATGCACCGGAGTTCTCTTTTTTCGATTTAAAATCAAGAAGCCCTTTTCTCGGAATCGGGGCCGCTCCGACGAGATGAAGACCGTTGTTGATTTTAAAAATAAAGCCGTCCGGAGCATTTTCCAAAATACGGAAGAACCGTTTTTTCCGGATGATTTCTTCCGGAACGGGACGGGTCGACGAATAGATCACATATTCATCATCTTTCCCCACAGTGACCGCCCCCTGCCTGACCGATTCGGGCCAGGCGGTTTCATCCAGGAAGGTTTTTCGGAGGAATACGGCGATATTCATTTCCATTTCAGAACCTGAAAAGAGCCGTTTGATCACCTGGGAAACCTTGGCAATATCCGATCCCACCTCAATAAACCCGATGATCTCCTGCCGGCCGGATGCGTCCTTTTTTGTTCCGAACACCGGTGCAATACCTCGAATCCCGGAGTATTTCACGGAATTTTCAAACCCGCTCACGGATTTTCCGCTTTTCAAAGACTCTTCCAATAAAGCGGTTCGGTTTTCCGGAAGGTTATCAAGGCTCTCCGGGCGGTTCAAATCGAGAAACGGCGTAAAATCCCGGCCAAGATAGATCTGGACGTTTTTCGGCCGCGGACCGCGTGTGATCCGCCCCCATTTTTTCTCCACCCGACTCAAAAGCCGCTGCCGGTACCGTCTCGTATCTTCCCCTGTTATATTCCCACCATTTGATACAAAAGAGTGATGGCTTTTTTCAACAAGCGCCCTGACACTGTTATCGTTTGCCAGGATCGTCGCCCACCGTTCCATGTCAAATGCAATGGAGCGCATTTCCGTCGGCAGCCCGCCTTCGACAATTTTTACATAATCGAATTCGTTCACGGCATCTCTGATCATCGACTTGTAGGCAATGATGACGAATCCGAAAACAGAGGCGGCAATAATAAGGGTCAAAAGACAGAAGAGCCTTACAGGCCTTTTCGGCTTATCCGTATGAGGCCATGCTTCGAATTTATTTTCACATTTTTTCATTTGACTCCCTGGCAAGATGGTTGCCTTCTTTAGTTGTCCGGATGACTCCAAACGGTCTCATTTTAATCGAAATAACCGTCAAACAAAAAAAATTTCTCACCCCTTTTCCATTGATTGATAACGCATCCCGTTATAATAAGGCCCATCAGGATTCCGTTGCTATTTCCAGTGTAAACATACTGTCTTCAACGCTGGCAAGCGATCCGGGTTCCCCGCCGTCATCCAGATAATCAATATAGGCTTCCACCTCCTTTAGCAGGGGTTCATCCTTTTTGATGTGAAACTGACGTACCACATAGGAGTTGTCTTCATCAAAACCGGAATACCGGTTCAGGGTCTGCAAAATCAGATCCGCCTCGTAGTAGGCATCCTTGCAGGCAACCTCAATGGTCCGCTTTTTAAACGGCGTCAGCCAGTTGGTGGTGATCTCGGCCAGGGTGTTGCCTTCCAGTTCAAAACTCAGGACCGCGTTGTCTTCGTGATGGTTGATGATCTTGCGGGATTTGAAAATCGATTTCTTCAGAATTTTGCGATGGGTAATGAAACGGATGAGATCAATGTCATGTACAGACAGGTCGGTGAGAACTCCCACGTCACCAATCCGGGGCGGGAAGGGCCCGACACGGGTGATCGAGAGAGAGTAAATCTCCTTATCCCGCAGTTCCTGTTTCAGGGCCTGCACCACCGGGTTGAACCGCTCCACATACCCCACAGAGCACTTAAGCCCTTTAGCAATGATGGCTTTGGAGATATCGTGGGCTTCCGCAACAGTGGATGCCACTGGTTTTTCAATAAAAAGATTCACGTTGCGTTCAATGCAGTTCAACGCGATATCCTTATGAAGAAACGTCGGGGTGGCAATAAAAACGGCATCCGGCCGGGTTTCATCCAGCAAGGTGTCTACATCGGTAAAAAAGGGTTCTTTAAAATCGTTCATTTTGACGGTATCGCAAAGGGCGCAGACATTGACTCGCGAACCCAATTGTTTCAGGATGCGATAGTGGTTCAGTCCCATGACACCCAGACCGATTATGGCGATATTGATCATTCTTTATCCTTTTCTCATTATCAGCAGTATTGCCGGCACCAGCGTTCAGTGGATACCGTTACTGCCTTCTATCATTTCTGCCACACGGGCAGCGCTTCCATGCTGCAGGTAGGCCCTCAGCTGCATGGCATTGTCATAATACGCGTTTCTGTCCATTGAATCATGGGCATTCAGCAGATTTTCAACCCGGACGTCATCTTGGATAAGTTCCGGGTGCAGCGGATACCCCTTGAATTTGGTAAACATAATATTTGCCAGTCCGATATGGTCAAGTTTTACAAACCGTTTGGCAATAAAAAAATCAACGGGTTTGGCAATATAGCTGAGCACAAACGGAACACCGATGAGCGCGGCCTCCAGGGTGGCGGTACCGCTGCACACAAATGCGAAATCACAGGCAGCCAGCGTGCCGTGGGCATCCCGGACCAGCCTGAATCCGGACAGGTCGCCATAAAGGTCCTGGATCTTTTCCCCGTGAAAATACGGTGGGATGACCAGAAAGGCCTCACAGGGGATTTTTCTTCTCAATGCCCTGTAGACCGGCATCAACCGCCTGATTTCAGCCCCCCTGCTGCCGGGCATAAAGGCAATCTTCCCGGTCCGGGTGAGGCCATGTTTATAGGTGGGGATCTCATCCAGGAGCGGATGCCCCACATAGGCAATGGGTGCCTTTTTAGAGTAATGGCCCGGCTCAAAGGGCAGGATGGACGCCAGGGAATCGACGGTCCGTTCCAGGGCCGGGATACGCCGTTTCTGCCAGGCCCAGGCCTGGGGCAGGATATAATAGAGGATATGCTTATCCGGAAATCGCCTTTTGATTTTTTTGGCCAAAGGAAGGTTAAACCCGGAAGAGTCGATGAGCAGCACTTTGTCCGCCGTGCGGGCAAGATCCACCATCTGCCGGCTCAACCGGAGGAAAAACGGCAGTTTGCCAACGGCATCCACAAACCCCATGACCGCCAGGGCACTGAGATCAATCAGCGGATCTCCCAGCCTTTTGTCAAATACGCCGACAAACCGGGTTTCCCTGCTCAGCTTTTGTTTTAAGGCCTTCAGGTGGATATTGGCAGAATGCTCCAGGGCACTTACCAATAATTTCATGCAGTCCGTCCCTGTTTACAAACTAGTTTACAAGATACGACCAATTCCATCCAAGCCCTTATCCTCAACTGTGATCACGGCAAATTCCTTTCAGTCCCAAAGCATTGGTTCCCCGATTTCTGTGTCGTGACAGATCGCACAAAACCAACGTCGAACCGGTTTCCCTGACCGATGGAATGCGGTTCCGGCTGTTGACAAAGCCTTTAACCGGCATTGCCGACAATTGAAGGCGCTTTGCAAGCTCCAGGCAGTTTTTTGGGCAGTCCTCGATCATGCCCAGATACTACATCTTGCGGTTGGCGGGGTCAAGTGCATACCCGGCCGGAATTGAAAAATTAAGGATCATGCACCGCTGATGTGGGCCCCGGCAAACAACAGACTTGGCACCTGTGTCCTGGAGTAGGGGTAAGGGTCGTTTCCCGGTCCGACAAAGGCCTTCCAGAAATCAACGGCATTTCCCGAAATATTCATCTCGCTGACCGGCCGGATCCTGTGCCCATCCCGGATAAGGATTCCCTGGATGCCCAAGGAGAAATCACCGGTGGCAGGATTGCTGTTTCCGCCGATGAATCCTGTGATAAGTATGCCGTTGTCCATTCTGGCCATCAGCGCTTCCAGTGACAGTTCTGACGGCTGGATGAGAATATTGCCCTGGGTTGCCGAATTGGGCGTCATCCCGAGCTTTTTACCGTAATAGGTATCCACGTAATAGGTTTTAAGAATCCCTTGCCGGATGATGATCCGCTTTTTCATTTCAAGGCCCTCGGCATCATAAAACTTTGAGCCCATGCCGCGTTTCACAAAGGGGTCATCCACAACGGTCAGCGCTTTAGAGGTAATGGGCTGATTGAGGCGGCCTTCAAGAAAGGAGGTCTTTTGCTGAAGCGATCTGGCATTTAAGGCACCGGCAATTATATTATACAGGCGGCCTGCGCACCGGTTTTCAACAATAACATCGTATTTCCCGGAGGGAATGGGGGCCTGCCCGATTTTTTCAACTGCCCGCCCGGCCGCCTGGCTGCCGATATAACCGGCCTGAGGCAAATCTTCAAAAAAACGGGTATGCACAAAACACCAGTCTTCGGGCCGCCGGTCGTCACGGCCTTTAACACTCACTCTGGCACTGGCACCGAACACGGTGGCGGAAGATTCCCCTGTAAAGCCGTTGCTGCAGATTTTAACGGATTCGGAGAACCGGTCGAAAAACCATGCCTTGGTGGAAATAACCCGTTTATTGTTATCCATGGCAGCCTCATAAACCGCTGTTGCAAAATCGATTCTGCGGTCGGTGGTCATGTCGTGATACACGGGGTCCATCAGATCCAGATCTTTTGGGTCCTTTGACATATCTTCCGGATAATCGCTGGTATCCGGAAGGGTCCTGTGGGGATCCCGGGCAAGAAACCGGGTTGTGGCCACGGCCTGATCAATAAAAGGGGCAAGAGCCGTTTTTCTCAAATCACTGGTGGTATGGACACCGTACCGGCCGTCCACAAACAGGGTGACGGTCAGTTTATTTTCAAGGGCATCAGCTAAATTTTCAACCCTGTTGTCCCGAAAACCCACGTCTACCTTCCGGGACCGGACCAGATCGATTTTAACCTGATCTGCCCCGCTTTCAACTGCCTTTGCCATGGCCCACCGGGCGAGGTCTTTTTTTGCCGAATGATTCATGAATCTCCTTGTCTTATCCCTGGATTCCGCCGACCGTCATGGCAGAAACCTTTACAGTGGGCAGCCCCATGGACACCGGTACCCATTGTCCGTTTTTACCGCAGGTTCCCCCGCCATGATGGAATTTCAAATCATCGGCAACCATGACAATATCCTCCAGAACCTTGGGCCCGTTGCCAATGACGTTTACATCCTTGATCGGCCTTGTTATCCGACCATTTTCGATCAATGCCCCGGATTTCACAAAAAAGGTGAAGTCGCCGGCACCGATAAGCACCTGGCCATTGGAAAAGGTTTCGGCATACAGCCCCTTTTTAACGCTTTGAATGATTTCGCCGGGCTTATGGGGCCCGGGCAGCATGTAGGTGTTGCGCATGCGGGGCATCACAGGATGTCTGAAAGACTGCCGTCTGCCGTTTCCGGTGGGGGCAACCTTGTAATGGGCGGCACTGATGCGGTCATGAAGATAACTTTCCAGGCGGCCGTTTTCCACCAGGACCGTCTCTTCCACGGCATTGCCCTCATCGTCCACATTAAGACTGCCCCTGGCATGGGGCCGGGTGCCGCCGTCCACGATGGTCACAAAGTCCCGGGCCACCTTCTGCCCCATCTTTTCAGAAAATACCGACGTCTTTTTCCGGTTAAAATCCGCTTCCAGCCCATGCCCAATAGCCTCGTGAAGGAGAATTCCCGAGTGCCCCGGGGCCAGAACCACCTCCATCTGACCGCCGGCAGCCGGTACGGCCTCAAACAGATCACAGGTCCTGCGCACCACCTGTTTTGCAAGTTTATCAAGGGCATTCTCGGTGAATAACGCCATGCCGTTCCGGCCGGAGAGACCGGCATGATTCTGTTCGGTTTTTCCCTTGTCACTGGCCACGCAGGAGACCCGGATCATGGCCATGGGGCGGTGATCGCAGGTCACCCTGCCCAAGGAATCGACCATAAGGATATGGCTGGATGCATCCCTGAACATTACACTGGATTTAAGGATGCGCCTGTCCAGGCTGTGCACCTTTTGATTCAGGTTTGTCAGAACCGGTATCTTTTCATGGATTTTAACCGTCTCCCAGGGGGTTTCAATCCTGTAATAGTTGGGAGAGGCCTGAAAATATAAGGGGTCGGGTGCTGTCTTTTTGGTGGTGTCTGCAATACCGGCAGCAGTTGCCGCAGCCTGTTTCATGGCTTTGGGAGACAGATCCTCGGTAAAGGAGAACCCGGTCTGATCCCCTTTGAGAACCCGGATACCCACCCCGAGATCCACTGAACTGTAGGCCTGGTTCACCGACTGGTCCTCCAGCATGATAAAGTTGGAAACACGGTGCTCAAAATAAAGGTCGCAATACGATGCCCCCCTGGACAGGCCTTTAGCCAGCACGGAACGGATGATCTTTTCATCCACTCCGAAATGATCGAAAGAGGTCCCGGGCATGCCCGGACCATGGTTCGGCACTGCAAAGGCGTTCTGGGTGGCAGCCGTGAAAAAGGCCGGAACAAGCATGGCGGATGCAAGGGTTTTTGAACCCTTTTTAAGAAAACTCCGGCGGGTAAGTTTTGGTATCATTTATACTCCTGAGCAAATGTAGACGGCCGTTATGATAATAAACGGGTGGAGTGTTCATAATTACATGAAAGCCTGACTTTTTGTCAAGATCTGGTGCATTTTGGGGCAGGGTCATCGCATGTAGTTTTTTTGGGAAACGAAAATCAATAAATATTCTATCATATCCAACGTTTTAAAGGCAGCATTGAATCGAAACGGTTGGATGCTGCAACGGACCTTCAACACCTGGAGGATGTGATGTTTGGATGACAAAGGGTTTACCTCAACGTTGCAACGATGAGGTTTATGCTAAAACCATATGGACTCAGAACCCATAATTGCTTTAGCCCGTGTCTCCGCTTAGGGGTTTCTTGACAAAAACTATTTTCCTCGATAAATGATTGAGAATGAATGTTACTGATTCCACAGTCTATATTGTCGGTCACAGCAAAACCAATACCGACAATGCTATCACGGATCATTTCAAACTATTTTTCATCGGCTTTATCGTTAACGTGGAAACCGATCGTGTGGAAGACCTTGAATGTTCCGTCACCCTGGGCATTACCAGTCGGTTTATTCAAAGTATTTTTGTGGGCCAGAAGTTCGACCGTGTGTCTGAAAATATTGAAAACCAGGTTTTGACACGGTATTTCGGGAGTTCTCAAAAAGCGATCCTTGTCGCCTATAAGGACGCGGTTAAAAAGTATAGGGCGGTCAAAACAAAACACTATCCACCTGTTGACATTTTGAAAAATAAATGCCACTAAATCGATGTTGGTTAACAATTTGTCCGTCACCTTGTTTGTTCAGAGGGATACCTACCTATCCATCGCCGTAAACAAGACCTGATTGTCCGTCTTAAAAAGGGGTCTTGTTATGCCTGTACCACCATCGATTATGTTAAGATCAATTCATCCTCTGGTGTGAAAATCAGTGAGTGAAAGAACGGTTGCCCTGACTGTAAATCCCCTTTGAAACCCGGGTGGGAAAACCGACTAAAAACCATTTTTGTCGGACGGTGTTTCGAATTTGACCCATATCAACCCATACAGAAAAGGAGCGAAAATGAAAAAAAGCTTGTTACTTATCATGATTCTGGTGTTGGTTTCTGCCCATGCGCTGATGGCAGGTACACCGAAAGATACCCTTGTCATGGCGAATCGGATCGATGATATCATCTCATTGGATCCGGCTGAAATTTTTGAATTTACCACGGCGGAATACGCCGCCAATACCTATGACCGGCTGATCGGATACGATCCGGACAATGTCAGCGACATTTTCGGTGTTATCGCCGAGGACTGGACCATAGATCCGGACGGCATGACCTATCATTTCAATATCCGAAAAAACATTGTCTTTCCTTCGGGAAACAAGCTGACTGCGGATGATGTGGTCTTTTCCCTGCGGCGGGTGATCAAACTGGACAAAGGCCCGGCCTTTATCCTTTCCCAATTTGGCTTTACACCGGACAATGTGGCGCAGACCATTGTAAAAACCGGTGAATACGCCGTGAGGATCGTTGTTGACAAGCCCTATGCGCCCACGTTTTTCCTCTATTGCATGACCTCCACTGCCGGCTCCATCGTTGACCAGAAACTGGTCCTGTCCCATGAAAAAGACGGTGACCTGGGGTATGGATGGCTCAAGACCAATCATGCCGGCTCCGGGCCCTTTGTCCTAAAAAGCTGGAAACCCTCCGAATCCCTTATCCTTGACAGAAATGACACGTATTGGGGCAAAAAGGCGGCACTCAAACGGATCGTTGTCCGCCATATCAACGAGGCTGCCTCACAGAGGCTCCTCCTTGAAAAAGGAGATGTGGACATTGCCAGGAACCTGGGGCCGGATGATATTAAAGGGCTTGCCGGAAACGACAAAATCAAGGTCCGGACAAAAGCCAAAGGGGCTGTCTGGTACCTGGGGCTGAACCAGATGAATCCTCACCTGAGCAAACCCGAGGTCCGTCAGGCATTGAAATATCTCATTGACTACAAAGGAATGGAATCCAGCATCCTTGACGGCAAAGCCACCATTCATCAGGCGTTCCTGCCCAAAGGATTTCTGGGGGCACTTGAAGAAACCCCCTTCAGCCTGAACATTGACAAAGCCAAGGCCTTATTAAAACAAGCAGGGCTTGAGAACGGATTCACCGTAACCATGGATACCCGGAATTCCGAACCGACGATCTCAATGGCGGTTTCCATCCAGGCCAACTTTGCCCGAGCCGGGATCAAGCTTGAGATCATCCCGGGCGAAGGCAAGCAAACCCTGACCAAGTACCGCGCCAGAAATCACGATATCTATATCGGCCGCTGGGGACCGGATTACATGGACCCGCATACCAATGCCGACACATTTGCCAGGAACCCGGACAATTCCGATGACGCCAAGTCCAAGACCCTGGCATGGCGGAATGCCTGGGATATCCCGGAAATGACCAAACAGGCCGATGCCGCCGTTCTCGAACATGACACTCAAAAAAGGGAGCAGATGTACCTTGCCCTGCAGAAACAGCACCAGGCCGTTTCTCCCTTTGTCATTATGTTCCAGGACATTGAAATACTGGCCAAACGGGCCAATGTAAACGGCTTTATTCTGGGGCCCAGCTTTGACAGTAATTTTTTCAGTACCATCACCAAATAGTCATTTTCCCGGAGGCATCTGCATCTTTTTAGATGCAGATGCCGCAACGAACCGAATCCATGGCCAATTTATTCAACAGTAAACGGATCAATAAAAGAGTCTATGCCTTCATCCGGTTTTTGGGTGTTGTGGCAACCACGTTTCTGGGACTTTTGCTGGTCACTTTTCTGATCGGTCGGGTGGTTCCCATCGACCCGGTTCTGGCGGTTGTCGGAGACAAGGCCCCCCAGGAGGTATATGACCGGGTGAGAATGGAAATGGGGCTTCACCTGCCCCTTTACCAGCAGTTTTTCATCTATATCAAAAATGTCCTGTCCGGTGATCTGGGTACGTCGGTGCTGACGGCCCGGCCGGTTCTCGAAGATATTTTCAGGGTCTTTCCGGCCACCCTTGAGCTTGCCGTCACCGGCACCTTTATCGGTGTGTTGTTCGGTGTTCCCCTTGGCATCCTGTCCGCGGTCAAGCGCGGCAGCATCATTGACCATGTGACCCGTGTCATCGGGCTTTTCGGATACTCTCTGCCGATATTCTGGCTCGGGCTCATGGGGCTGATGATCTTTTATGCCAACCTGGATCTGCTGCCCGGACCGGGAAGGATAGCTGTGTATTACGAAGATATTGTGGAGACCGTCACAGGGATGATGATCATTGATGCCGCCCTGGCAGGGGAATGGGAGATCATGAAAAACGCCATATCCCACATCATTCTGCCGGCCTCCCTTCTCGGGTATTACAGCATGGCCTATCTGAGCCGTATGACCCGCTCTTTCATGATCGAACAGCTCCGGCAGGAATATATCCTTACCGCCCGGGTCAAAGGGGTTCCCGAATGGCGGGTGATCTGGGGTCATGCACTGGGAAACTGCGCCGTTCCTCTGATCACCGTCATTGCCTTGAGTTTCGGAGGCCTTCTGGAAGGCTCCGTTCTCACGGAAACCATTTTTGCCTGGCCCGGACTCGGACTTTACCTGACCAACTCCCTGCTCAACGCCGATATGAATTCGGTTTTGGGCAGCACCATCGTGGTGGGGGCCATATTCTTAAGCATCAATATGATCAGTGACTTTTTATACAAAGTCATCGATCCCCGGGCCAGATAAAAGGAAATCAATATGTCATCTCAAATTATCCGGTTCAAAGATTGGCTGCTGACCGATACGCCGGGGTCATCCTTCCATGCGTTCATGGGACGGTTGTATATCGGCTTTCTTGAATTCCTGAAAAACAAGCTGGCCGTGATAGGACTGCTAATCATTTTAATACTGATCCTGGTGGCTGTTTTCGCACCGGTGATCGCTCCGTATGATCCCCTTGAAACGAACCTGGCCAACCGGCTTAAACCGATCAGCCCCGACCATATTTTCGGTACGGATGAAATGGGAAGGGACATCTTCAGCCGGATCGTATACGGTTCCCGCCTGACCCTCTATGTTATCGGGCTTGTGGCCGTCATTGCGGCACCGGTCGGCGTGGTTGTCGGGACGGTTTCAGGATACTTCGGCGGTATCACGGATACGGTGCTCATGCGTATCACGGATATCTTCCTGGCCTTTCCGAAGCTTATCCTGGCCCTTGCCTTTGCGGCGGCGCTGGGCCCGGGCATAGAGAATGCCGTCATTGCCATTGCCATTACCTCCTGGCCGCCTTATGCCAGGATTTCAAGGGCGGAAACCATCACCTTCAGGGGCAGCGATTTCATTAATGCCGTCCGGCTTCAGGGGGCCGGTCCGGTAAGAATTATTACCGGCCACATCGTACCGCTTTGCCTCTCTTCGCTTATCGTCCGCGTAACCCTTGACATGGCCGGTATTATCCTGACAGCCGCAGGCCTGGGGTTTCTGGGGCTTGGTGCCCAGCCGCCCATGCCGGAGTGGGGGGCCATGACCTCCGCCGGTCGTGCCTTTATACTTGACCACTGGTGGATGATCACCATTCCCGGATCTGCAATCTTTATTGTCAGCCTTGCCTTTAACCTGTTTGGCGACGGGTTGAGAGAGGTGCTGGATCCCAAAAGGGAGCAGGCATGACAAATCAGAACATCCTGCTTGCCATTGAAAATTTAAGCGTCAGCTTTCCATCCCCAAAGGGAAATATAAAAGCGGTCCGGCATATTTCATTTTCCATGGGACAGGAAAAGATCGGGATCGTAGGCGAATCCGGATCCGGAAAATCCGTTACCGGCAGAGCCGTATTGCGGCTTTTACCCCCCTATGCAGATGTTCGTGCCGACAAACTGGAGTTCCGGGGCCGGGATCTGACACGCAGGACGGAAAAAGAAATGCGGGCCGTAAGGGGGGATCAAATCTCAATGGTCATGCAGGATCCCAAATACTCACTCAACCCGGTGAGAACTGTGGGCCGCCAGATTGAAGAAGCCTATCTGACCCACCACAAGGTCGGCAAAAAAGAGGCAAAAGACAGGACCCTCACAATGCTTGAAGCCGTAAAAATCCGGCAGCCCCACCGGGTTTACAAGCTTTATCCCCATGAGGTGTCCGGGGGGATGGGACAGCGAATCATGATCGCCATGATGCTGATCCCCGAACCCAGACTCCTGATTGCCGACGAGCCGACCTCCGCCCTGGATGTGACGGTACAGCTCCAGGTACTGGCCATTCTTGACGATCTGGTGTCTCAGCGGGGGATGGGCCTGATGTTCATCAGCCATGACCTGGAACTGGTTGCTTCCTTTTGTGACCGCATCGTCATAATGTACCACGGCCGGATCATGGAGATCTGTGATGCAAAGGATTTAAAGCAATCCACCCACCCTTATACAAGAGGCCTTTTGAACTGTCTGCCAAAAATCAACGGGCCCAAGGGGGACCTGCCGGTCCTTCAACGGGATGCTGCCTGGTCCACCGAGGATGCCTATGTCTATCCCCAAGTGGGGGCGGCCCCATGATAAAAATCAGAGATCTTAACATTTTTTTCGGCAGCGGATCGGACCGCAATCATGCGTTAAACGGGGTCAACCTGACCATTGAACACGGTGAAAGTTTTGGATTGGTTGGGGAATCCGGTTCCGGAAAATCAACGGTGCTCAACTGCATCACCGGGCTTTTATCTCACTGGACAGGCCGGATCTCCATTAATCATTCCCCACTGTCGGGCAGGCGGGATAAAGAATTCTACCGAAGGGTCCAGATGGTATTTCAGGATCCGTACGGTTCCCTTCACCCCCGGCATACCATCGACCGGGCGCTGAAAGAACCCGTTGCCATTCACGGCCTTGGCAATGCCAATTACCGGGTTGAAAAGGTACTGGACGAAGTGGGACTTGGGAACCGGTTCAGGTTCAGGTATCCCCACCAGTTGTCCGGCGGGCAGCGCCAGCGTGTGGCCGTGGCAAGGGCCTTGATCCTTGAGCCTGCCATTCTCCTGTTGGACGAACCCACCTCTGCTCTGGACGTGTCCATCCAGGCCGAGGTGCTGAACTTGCTGAAGCGGGTCCGCAAAGAAAGGGGCCTGACATATGTTCTGGTCAGCCATGATCTGGCGGTTGTGTCCCACATGTGTTCCAGGATCGCCGTGATGCATATGGGCTCCCTGGTGGAACTGATTTCGGACAGCCGTCTAAGTGAAGATTCACTTGAAAACGACTATACCAAACAGCTCCTGGCAGCCAGCAAGGGATATGACAGGCGTGTCATAGACCGGTTTACAGATAACTTTTAACAGGACGTTTAAAAAATGAACATAACAGCAGCAGGTGTGGTCAACGTCTGTGTGGCCAACCTTTACAAGGCGGCCGGCTATCAAAGCGAGGTGGTCAGCCAGGCCGTTTTAAACGAGCCCCTGGAATGCCTGGAGGAATCCCAAGGGTTTGTCCGGGTGAAAACAAAGGACGAATACTCCGGATGGATTGACGCCGAACAGCTTGTGAAAGGCACCTTTCACAACAAGGATCTCAAAATGGTCCGGGCCCATCTTTTAAAGCTCCGCCAAGCACCTGCCCCGGGCAGTAAGCCGGTCAATTACGCGGTCATCGGATGCCGGCTTTCCTGTATCGATACCAAGGACGGCTGGTATCAGGTCGCCTTGCCCGATAACCGAACGGGATGGGCCAAAAAGGAAGGTTTCGGCAGTTTCCCCCGATTTTCCGAGCAGGCTGTCATTTCCCTTGCCAGGGAATTTTTAGGATACCCGTATTTCTGGGGCGGAAAAACACCCAATGGATTGGACTGCTCCGGATTTGTTCAGCTGGTCTTCGGCCTTTTGGGCAAGTCCCTTCCCAGGGATTCCTGGATGCAGGAGATCCAGGGTTCCCGACGGATAAACCGGATCGAGGATGCCGGTCCCGGCGACCTTCTTTTTTTCGGAAAAACCAAACCGGTCGTCACCCATGTGGCCATAAGCGTTGGCAGCAGCCGTATCATTCACTGCCAAGGGATGGTCAAGGAAAATTCACTAAAGGAAAGTGACAGGTATTACCATGCGGAACTCAAACAAAATTTTATCTGCGGAAAACAGATACACAGGAATTGATGATGATCATACAATCCATAACCTCGAGCACGACCCATATCCCCCTCGTTAAAACCTTTAAAACCGCTTTGAGAAAAGTCGATGCCATCGACTATATCCTGGTCAAGGTGAACACGAATACCGGCCAAATCGGGATAGGGGGAGCGGTCCCGTCCGTCGTGATCACGGGAGAGACCGTGGGGTCCATCCTTGCTGCGATTGATTTTATCAGCACCGCCATTGCCGGGATGGACCTTAACGACAGAGAAGAAGTGCTTGAAACGCTCAATGCCTGCATGGTGGGCAACAGCTCTGCAAAGGCAGCCGTTGATATGGCCATATACGATCTGGCCGGTAAAATGTCGGGCCAGCCCCTTTATGGTCTGCTGGGCGGAAAACAGCGGCACATTGAAACCGATATGACCATTGGCATCGATACCCTTTCCAAAATGGAAAAGGATACCCGGGAAACCCTTGATAAGGGATTTTCCATTCTGAAAATCAAGGTCGGGCATGATCCGGATGAAGACATAGAAAGACTTAAAACCATCTCCGCCGCCGCAGGCCCCCACATCGCCCTTCGCCTGGATGCAAACCAGGGCTGGACAGCCAAACAGGCCCTTAAAGTTTCAGATGCCATTGCCAGGCACAATATCAATGTCCAGTTAATGGAACAGCCGGTAAAGGCACATGACATCAAAGGGATGGCATTTGTATCCGGCCGGACGGACCTGCCGGTGTTTGCCGACGAAAGCCTCTTCAGCCCCGTGGATGCCCAGCGCATTATCGATGCGGGTGCGGCAGACGGTTTCAATATCAAACTGATGAAATGCGGCGGTATCTATAATGCCCTTAAAATTTCGGCCATTGCTGAAACCGCAGGAATCCCCTGCATGATCGGCTCCATGATGGAAACCGTTGTCAGTATCACGGCAGCCGCACATTTAGCCTGTGCCAAGCGCATCATCAAGTATTTTGATCTTGATGCGCCGCTGTTCTGCAACAGCCGGCCGGTCCCGGGCGGAATTTCCTATGACGGGGCCAGGATACAGCTGTCTTCTTCCCCCGGCCTTGGATTTGAGAATGTTTAATATCCGGAGACCAACCACCAGATCCGATTCCGGAAAAAGAATTTCACGGATATATTAACCCAGATGCTTTTTATATGACCATAATCAAACCGCCGAAACTCAAAAAAAATGACACCATCGCCATTGTTCCCCTGGCCAGCCCGGTGTTTCGGCCCAGTGCACTATTGGAAGGAAAAAAGACCCTTGAATCCATGGGTTTTAATGTCCGGATTGCTGAAACAGGATGCCGGCGGTACCTGGCCGGCACGGACAATGAAAGGGCAGATGCCTTTCACCGGTTGATCCGGGATCCTTCGGTCAACGCCATCATGTCGGCAAGGGGCGGATACGGCTCCGGCAGGCTGCTGCCGCTGTTTGACTATACCCTGATTAAAAGGCACCCCAAAATAATCATCGGGTCCAGCGATATTACCTCCGTGCTCACTGCCGTAACAAAAGTAACGGGCCTGGTCACATTTTACGGGCCCATGCTCGGCTCCGACTTTCTCCATAATGCAAGCCACTACACCTGCGATGACTTTAAACAGGTGCTCTCGGAAAAAACGGTACCCCACCACATAACAAGATGCCCCGGAAGTGCAGGTCCCCTGGTTATCTGCTCCGGCTCGGCTGAAGGCACCCTTTTCGGCGGGTGTCTGACGTTGCTCAATTACAGCCTGGGAACCCCCTTTGAGATCGACACCAGGGATAAACTCCTTTTTATTGAAGATGTGGGCGAAGCACCCTACCGGATCGACGGCATGCTGACCCATCTGCTTAACGCAGGCAAACTTCAGGAATGTGCCGGCATCTTGGTCGGAGAAATGGTGGACTGCGATCCCCCGAAATTCAGTACGGAATATCCCACAGGCAGTTTCCACTGGGAAGAGGTGCTATATGACCGGCTTGCCGGATTAGGCATACCGGTGATGGCCAATCTCTGCTTTGGCCACGGCCGGCATAAGGCAACCCTGCCCCTGGGAGTGAAAGCCCGTATGGATACAGAGGTTCTGACGCTATCCCTGATTGAACCGGCTGTTTCCTGATCTGCATCTCAACGTCGGGCATGCCGGCAAATCGTGGTAAACAAGAATCCCTCCTCAAACTTGTTAGAGAAAAGCATTCCTCTGATAATAGCTCTTGTATAGCGTGTGATAATTTATTAAATTGAAAGTTAATTAAATAGTAAACTTAATTCTTATAGTCACACATTTGGAATAATAATTAGGGCTATCTTATGCGCAGTTTTCCGGACACACTTACACAAATTATCAAGAAAAGTGATCTGAACGTCAATCAAATCAGCAAATGCTCGGGCATATCAAATACCTATCTGACCAAGATCGTTAACAGAAAGATAAATCACCCCGGAAAAGACAAGATCGCCTCTGTTCTCCTGGCGCTCAATTTTAATATTTTTGATATCAATCAGGTGCTCGCCGACTATGATTATCTGCCGTTAAACCCGCATGATATTCCCCAGATTCTGGAGAACAACAAAAAAAGGCGGTTTGAAGGCAGGATCATACCGCATTACGAATATATCTATTTTGAACTGGCCATGGCCGCCCTGGCCCAGATCGGAGGGACCACCATCATCATCAAGGACAGGCCCAGCGGTATCTTCATCCCCATGGACCTCTATATGATGAAAGAATTTCCCATTGAAGAAGATAGTGAGGCAGCAAAGTTCTTTATGACGTTTACCCACGATGTTGTGGCGGAAAGGAAGAGACTGTTTTTAAAGAATTGTAAAAAGGGATTTAAGTTTGAAGCATACATGTGCAGGGAATGTTTGGTAGAATGCCTGCAAAAGAATGTGGGACATAACGCCCAGAAAGCCTCGATGAAAAGGGTTGAATTGTTTGCCAAATATTTTGCCAATGCTGTTTCAGCCGGTTTGAAGTTTCCGGATCAGCATTGTCACAATGTGATAGACCGGTGCACCTATTTTCAGTTCATGGTCCAGGATGCAGAAGGTGAACATCCTAAAGTTAGCTATACATCTGAAAAAAAACATTATTATAAGAGGGAATGGGACCAGCTTAATATAGAAGGTTTTATTTCCAATGGCCGGGAAATCACAGATCTGTTTTTCAATGAGGTTGAAAATTGCCGCCAGGCTTCAAAAATGAACAGTGGCATCAACACGCCGGAAGGATTTTGGCGATACATTCAGGACTTGTTCAACCGTCACGGCGTGGGTGAGCTTTTTGAAAAAGCCCTGTCAGACCTGATGACTTTCCAGGGGCTCAAACTATATTAGACATATCAAAAAAATATTAACCCGGATCCCCTTGTTATTGAAAAACGGATCCCTTAAACTATCAACTTTATTTTTCGATCAATTTTTCTTGCTCCTGTATAAAAGGCCCTGTTTTCTGTAAAGATGTTCGTTACGAAGTTCAGTTTAATATCTTTTTAAACTATATTTTATTTTTTTATTGATATCAATATTAGATTTATGTTAACCAATTTTTAATTCCAAACTAACTTGCAACACGGAGCATGTCTTGGGTAAAATACCGCGGGAACAGATTCTTTCCATTAAAAAGCTTAAAACCCATTTTTTTTCACGCAAAGGTGTTGCAAAAGCGGTTGACGGTGTCTCCTACCATTTAAGGCAAGGGGAAGTTCTCGGCATTGTCGGCGAGTCCGGTTGCGGTAAAAGCGTAACCGCCCAATCGGTCATGCAACTGGTTCCTGATCCGCCGGGTAAAATTGTTGACGGGGAAATTCTGTATCATGGTAACAACCTATTGTCTTACTCCCCCAAAGAGATGCGAAAAGTAAGGGGTGCCGGAATTGCCATGATTTTCCAGGAGCCCATGACATCATTAAATCCGGTTTTTACAATTGGAAACCAGATTTCAGAGATGTTCCGGATCCATAAACGGATGAATAAAAAACAGGCGACCGATGCGGCCATCGACATGCTGGACCGTGTTCAGATTCCGTCGCCCCGTAAAAGGGTGCATGATTATCCGCACCAGTTATCCGGCGGCATGCGCCAGCGGGCGATGATTGCCATGGCCCTGTCCTGTGACCCGGAAATACTGATTGCCGATGAACCCACCACGGCACTGGATGTTACGGTTCAGGCACAGATCCTGGATTTAATGCTCCGGTTGAAAGAGGAGTTTGCCACTGCCATTCAATTGATCACCCATGATTTGGGGGTCATCGCTGAAATGTCCGACCGGGTGGTGGTAATGTATGCCGGCCAGGTGGTTGAAGAAGCGCCCACCGTGGACCTGTTCCGGCAGACCCTACATCCCTATACACAGGGCCTGTTGACTTCCGTGCCGGTACTGGGAAAACGGACGGCAGGCAAAGCCGGTAAATTAACGGAAATCAAAGGCATGATCCCGAGCCTTTTTGACCTGCCCGAGGGGTGCCGCTTTAATAACCGGTGTCCTGAGTGTATGGATATCTGCAAAAAAGAGGCCCCGGAACTGGAAACCTATAACGGACAGACCCATTTTATCCGGTGCTGGCTCTACAACAGGAATTGAATTTATGGCCGATCCCCTGCTCCAGGTACAAAATTTAAAGGTTCATTTCCCTATTAAAAAGGGGATCCTTTCAAGAACGGTGGGATTTGTTCATGCCGTTGACGGGATCAGTTTTGAACTGTATGGAGGCGAAACCTTAGGGATTGTCGGGGAGTCCGGATGCGGTAAAACCACTGCCGGGATGGCAGCCATGCACCTGACACCGCCCACCTCCGGCAGAACGTATTGGAAAAAAGAGGAGATAGGCGCCATGAGCCCGTCTCGTCTGAGATCGTTGAGACGGGAGATGCAGCTGATTTTCCAGGACCCCTATTCATCCCTGAATCCCCGGATGACCATCGGCCAGATCCTGTCGGATCCCATGGATATCCATGGCGTATACAAGGGGCAAAAGCGGAAGGAAAGACTTGAGTTCCTGCTGGAAACCGTTGGGATGCCACCCTCCGTGGTCACCCGTTATCCCCATGAATTTTCCGGCGGTCAGCGGCAGCGTATCGGTATTGCAAGAGCACTGGCCCTTGACCCCACATTGATCATTGGCGATGAACCGGTATCTGCCCTGGATGTCTCCATCCAGGCCCAGATCATCAATCTCCTGGTAAGGCTGAAAAAAGAGTTCAACCTGTCTTTGATCATTATTTCCCATGACCTGGCAGTGGTTGAATATATCTGTGACCGCATCATTGTCATGTATTTGGGAAAAATCATAGAAGCAGCAGATTATGCATCCCTTTACAGCAATCCCAAACATCCCTACACGCGGACCTTGTTGTCCGCCATTCCCGTGCCGGACCCGTTAAAGAAAAAAAACCGCCGGATTCTCAAAGGAGATGTCCCGAGCCCGATCAATCCGCCTTTCGGATGCCGGTTTCACACCCGTTGTCCTGACCGTATGGAGATCTGTGACAAGAAAGAGCCTGAAATTAAAAAACTAGGCACCCACCACCTGGTTGCCTGTCATTTATATGAGGCTGATGATCCAGTCTTAGGAAACTAATTTTAAGGAGGAAATAGAATGAGATTCAAGACCATATGGACGCTTTTAATGGCTGCCTTTCTGGCCGTCCCTTCATTGGCACTGGCAAAGACTGATCTGACAATTGCAGTGGATGCCCCGCCCAAAAGCATGAATCCCCACAGCTATAATTCAGATGCAAACCTTTCCTACATGTCCAATTTTTTCGACGGTCTTTTACAGCGTCACGCATCGGAAGGCAAACTGGCGTCGGCCCTGGCAACGGAATGGGAACGTCAGGATGCACTGACCTGGAAATTCAAATTGAGAAAAGGCGTTCAATTTCACAACGGTAACACCTTTAATGCCGCAGATGTTAAATTTACCTTTGAACGGATGAAAGATCCCAAGTTCTCAAGATTCGTAAACATCGCCAACGCCATTGCCTCCATCGACACCCCGGACGACTATACGGTTATTTTTAAAACCGTAAAGCCGGTCCCCTGGTTTGCAGAGACCATGCATCAAAATTTTATCGTGGACATGGAATCCTCACTTGAAAGAGACTCCGGTGACTATAACACCAGACCCATCGGTACGGGCGCCTATAAATTTGTTGAATGGGTGAAAGGCTCTTACGTCAGACTGGAAGCCAACCCCGACTACTGGGAAGGCGCGCCCATGTACAAAAGCGTTGAAATTAAACCCATTACCCAGAGTGCCACCCGTTTTGCCGCCATCGCATCCCGCCAGGCCGATATCCTGAGCGGTGTGCCGGTGACCCTGATTGACCGGATTAAAAAGAATCCTGCCATTGAAATTGTTTCCCGGCCTGCCCGCCGGTGCATCTATATGGATCTTGGAAATAAAAAGGGAACCCCTTTTGAAGATATCCGGGTCAGAAAAGCCATTGCCATGGCCATCAACGGACCCGAGATCATTAAAACCGTTATGCACGGCCAGGCCACACCGGCCGCACAGATTCCGGATACCGCCACCATCGGGTATGAGCCTTCATTGTCACGGCTGCCCTATAACCCTGAAAAATCAATGGCTCTTCTCAGGGAAGCCGGATACGCCGACGGGTTTGACATTACCATTGCAGGCCCCAATGACCGGTATATCAATGACAAACAGATCAGCGAGGCGGTCGCCAAATATCTGGCGAAAATCGGCCTTAACGTTACCCTGGATGTTAAACCCAAATCCATCTTTTTTGATGAACTGGCCTCCCATAAACATGCATTTTACCTGATCGGCTGGATGGACGGGTCCTACGACTTCGGCCGCTCCGCCCAGATGCTGCTTCACACCGTTGATCCGGAAAAGGGCCTGGGTGTCTATAATGGTGCCAAATATTCAGATCCGTCACTGGACAAAATGATCATAGAATCTTCCGGTATCCTGGACCGGGCGGAACGTGAAAAAGCACTCCAGGCCATTAATAAAAAATCAGTGGAAGATATTGCCTGGATCCCATTGCATTACCAGCAGGATATTTATGCGGTTTCCACCCAGAAAAAGATCAGTTTTACACCGCGTCCGGACCGGTGGATTGTGGTCAAAGAGATTAAATAACCACTTGGATTGAAAGGGCCGGTCCGCCGCGGGCCGGCCCTGAACAGGATTAAATGTGGCACGGTATATTGTACAAAGGTTATTGCAGGGCATCATCGTTCTGCTGGCAGTTTCGTTTATCTGTTTCTTGATTTTCCGGTTTACAGGTGATCCCGTCCTGATGCTGGCAGGCAAATACGCGACCCAGGCGGAACGGGAGGAGGTTCGCATTGCCTATGGCCTGGACCGGCCCTTTTACGTGCAATATGCCAGTTTCCTGGGAAACGCCCTGCAGGGCAATTTCGGCAAATCCTATATCTCCCAGGTCGATGCGCTTGATACGATCCTGGAACGGTTCCCTGCCACATTTGAGTTGGCTTTGACAGCCATTCTAATCTCCTTTGTCGCGGGCGTCTCCTTGGGGGTGATTGTCTCGATCAAGCCCAATGGGATTCTGTCCCGGTTCATTATGGCCGGGTCCCTGGGCGGTATTTCCGTCCCCACGTTCCTGATGGGTATACTCTGGGTCATGCTCTTTGCGGTCTATCTTGAATGGCTGCCGCCTTTCGGCAGGGGGGATACGGTTCAGATCGGTTTCTGGCGCACCGGATTTTTAACTGCTGACGGGATAAAGCATCTGATTTTGCCGGCCCTGACCCTGGCCGGATATCAGCTGGCTGTCCTGCTCAGGCTGACAAGGGCCGGCATGAGGGAGGTGTTAAGTGAAGAGTATATTAAAACCGCCTGGGCAAAAGGCCTGAGTCCGTTCAGAGTCATTGTGAAACATGCCTTGCGGAATGTTCTGATCCCTGTGGTCACCATTACCGGTCTCTCCTTTGGTGAATTGATCGCTTTTTCCATTGTGACCGAGTCGATTTTTCAATGGCCGGGAATGGGAAATCTCTTACTGGTCTCCATTTTTGAAACAGATCACCCGGTGATCGTGACCTATATCATGCTTGCGGCGTTTATCATCCTTTTTATCAATATCCTGGTCGACCTGCTTTACGGCTGGTTGAATCCGAAAATCCAATACGATTAAGGGCATTATGCTGGATGCGCTAAGAAAATCAGATATGTTTGATAGTTTTATTAAAGACCCGCCCGCTGTCATTGGTGCGGTAATTATGATGGTGTTCATCTTTTCAGCCCTGTTTGCACCTTTGATTGCCCCCATGGATCCCTATGATCTCAAAAGTGTTGACCTTGCCAATGCCTTGCTAAGCCCCGTCTGGATGGAATCCGGATCCACCGATTTTCTGCTGGGCACGGATGACCAGGGAAGGGGCATCTTATCAACAATTCTTTACGGGTTAAGAACCTCTCTTGTGGTCGGGTTTACCGTTGTTATCATTTCCAGTATACTGGGGATTATTTTCGGTATGGTGGGCGGCTATTACGGGGGCCTGCTGGATTCCATCATCATGCGGACCGCAGATACGGTGTTTTCTTTTTCCACAACCCTGCTGGCCATTTTGCTGCTGGGGGTATTTGAAAGCCGGAACATCTGGACGGTTGTTTTTGCCATCTGCATTGCCGGATGGGTGAAATATGCCAGGACCATCAGGGGCAGTGTACTGGAGGTGAAAGAGAATGCCTATATCACCGCGGCAAAGGCATCGGGTGCCAAGGATTTCAGAATCCTGTTCAAACATATCCTTCCCAATGCCATGCCGCCGATTTTTGTATTAATGGCCGTTGATCTGGCAGTTGTTATCATGCTTGAATCCACGTTGAGTTTTCTGGGTGTGGGTGTTCCCATTACCGAACCGTCTTTGGGTATGATGATTTCCATCGGGAAAAATTATATCTATGCCGGTATGTGGTGGATGGTGCTGTTTCCCGGACTCACGCTGATACTGCTGGTCGTGGCGATTAATCTGTTTTCAGACTGGTTCAGGGATGAAATGAATCCGAAACTGTCCCGGCGGTCTTAATTTCTTATTTTTCCAAAAGAGTGTTATGCAATGATTTCTGAACCATCGTCATCCCTTGAACGCTTTCTTGATGATTTTAAAACCATCGTCAATATCGATTCCAGCAGTGAAAACCTGCCGGGTATAGAAAAAGTGGCCCTGTTTTTTCAAGAACGGTTTGAGGCGATCGGGCTGAATACGGAATTACTTTATGAGGGTGAACAAAAAGTTCCCTGCCTTCAGGCAACCACACCGGGCTCAAAAGATCGTTATGATGTGATGCTGCTGGGACACATGGATACGGTCTTTCCCACAGGCGAAGCTGCAAAACGCCCTTTTGCCGTCAGAGGGGACCGGGTCTTCGGGGTTGGTGTCTCTGATATGAAAGGCGGTCTTCTGGTGGTACTGCACGCTTTGGAACGGTTAGACCAGGAGGGGATACTGGATCATCTTTCTCTTTGTGTCACCTTTAACGGCGATGAAGAGGTAGGGTCAGCGGCATCCAAAAACCGGATTATAACCAATGCCGGGAAAAGCCGAAGGGTTCTGGTGTTTGAACCCTGCCGGCCGGGCTACCGGGTGGTCACCCGGCGAAAGGGAGGCGGCTGGTTTAAGCTGACCGTCCTGGGAACGGAAGCGCATGCCGGTGCAGACATCCACCTGGGTGTGAATGCCGTGGTTGAACTGGCCCATCAGATCGTCGCAATTGATAAATT
>JANQML010000315.1 GCA_028280105.1 Desulfobacula sp.
AATGGTGACGATAATGTTCTCCCGGCCCGGGACCACCTCTTCAATCAGGGGCTCCACCTCCAGTTCCCGGCGAATCCATTCTGAAATAAACCGGACCACACCGGCTTCGGTGTTTCCGGTTTCCGGCCGGATGACCGAGTCAATCCGGACGAGATCCCGGGTCAGGCAGACCAGTTCGTCCGGGTTGACACCGCTGAGAAGTTGCTTTTCCGTTTGTGTGAGCATTGCATGCCCCCTTATCTCTCTTTTGCCGATATTGATTCAGGGTATGCAACCTGATAAATTCCTGTCAAGTGAATTCTAAAATCCGTTGCCGGTCCCATGATCAAAAATAAAATATAAAAGTATTGTCTAACGCATCATTTGGGATTATGGTGTCTGAATTTAAATCTTTTTAAGCGGATGATTGTCTTTCCAATGTTCTCTGAATTATCCAAATCTGCGGTTATTTCTCCATGGCAGAAAAATCTGTGGATCATATTTGTGGCTCAGATGACCACCATGATCGGGTTTTCAAGTGTCTTTCCCTTTTTACCCTTTTACGTTGAATCCCTTGACACCGTATCTTCCCTTAGAACGGAACTGCTTGTGGGCCTTGTTTTTTCCGTGGCAGCCTTTACCATGATGATCGCCTCTCCGGTCTGGGGGGCGATTTCCGATCGGTTCGGCAGAAAGGTGATGGTGGAGCGTGCCATGTTCGGGGGGGCTGTTCTGTTCACGGCCATGGCATTTGTACGAACTGCCGAAGAACTGGTCATTCTCCGGGCGGTACAGGGATTGGTCACCGGTACGGTGGGGGCGGCCAATGCACTGGTGGCGGCATCGGTTCCCAAAAAGAGAATCGGCTATGCCATGGGGGTGCTGCAGGTGGGGATGGGTGTGGGGATTGCCATCGGACCTGTTATCGGCGGTTTGGCGGCTGATATGTTCGGATACCGTTCCGCCTTTTTTATCACCGGTGCCATGCTCTTTATCTCAGGTCTGGCGGTTTTTTTAGGCGTAACTGAAAATTTTGAAAAACCGGTCCTGTCAAAAAAAGAGAGGTCGGGGTTTATATCCGAGTGGGGACATGTTCTCAGGGCAAGAGGGGTTATCACTGCGTTCTGTTTAAGATTCTCAAATCAGCTGGGCCGAATAATCTTCATCCCCGTCCTCCCTCTTTTTGTTCAGAACCTTGTTGAAGAGGGGGCAAAGGTGAACAGTTTCACCGGCCTTGTGGTGGGGGTGACCTCGCTTACGATGACCACCAGCTCCATCTATCTGGGCCGGTTGGGAGACCGGATCGGGCATCGGAAAATCGTCATCGGCGCCTCTTTTTCATGCGGCCTCTTTCTGGCCCTTTCAGGTTTGGTTTCAACCGGCTGGCAGCTTCTTGTCTTTCAGGCCCTGTTTGGGGTGAGCCTTGGCGGCATCGTTCCCGGCATCAGTGCCCTGCTTTCCAACTATACGTCAACAGGGGAGGAGGGCGCGGTCTACGGACTGGACAACTCCATCGCCTCCGGTGCCCGGACAATTGCCCCCATGCTGGGGGTGGGGATTGCCATGTGGCTGGGACTTCGTTCGGTTTTCGGATTGGGGGCATTGCTCTATCTGTTTGCCGCCTGTCTGGCGTTTGCCAAACTGCCCCGGCCTGAGAAAAAATAGGCGGATGTTTTCCGGTTTTATCCTGGATATTTGATCCTGTAAAAAACGGCTACTCAGCCCCATAGGCGTCGAGATAGGCATCTATTTTTGCCAGCATGGGGCTGTCCAGGACGATGGTCCCGTTGATTTCCCGGTTGTAAAGGTACTCTTTTATATCCGTGATGGTGACAATGGCATGGATGGGGATATTCAGGATCTCTTCCACTTCCTTTAGCGCATTTTTATCGGTTTTCCCTTTTTCCTGACGGTTCACGCTGATAAGAATACCGTGAATCCGAGGGTTACTGCAGTTTTTTAAGATATCCAGTGATTCCCGGATGGCTTTGCCCGAGGTGATCACGTCATCCACCAGGAGCAGACGGGAATCCGGATTTAACGGCATGCCCACAACAAGGCTTTTATCGGCATAGGTTTTGGCCTCCTTGCGGTTGAATACATAACCGGTGTCCCGGCCCATGTCCGACAGGGCCTGGGCCGCGGAAATGCACAAAGGAATGCCCTTGTAGGCCGGGCCATATAAGCCGTCAAACCCGTCGGGATAGTGTTCCATGATGGCCTGGGCATAAAACCGGCCCAGTTTTTTTATTTTCGATCCGGTGTCAAACATACCGGTATTGATGAAATAGGGAGCGATTCGTCCGCTTTTGAGTTCAAATTCTCCAAATTTTAATGCATCACAGGCCACTAAAAATTCAATAAATTTTTGTTTGTAATTCATCTGAAACCTAATCTGTATCTCTGGTTTGTCTCTTCATAAGTAACAGGTTGTTACGTTAATGAATGAGCCAACCGGGGTTATGCCGGGTGCTGATTATCAAAGGCACCCTGTTCTACTATTTGCACCGCCAGGAGAAGTAGTCTTCAAGGGGCACCTCTTTGCCTGATTTTAAAAGAGCGGTTCTGTTAAAATCCGTCATCTGCCGGATCCGGTCGGAACCAAAGACCGGACCGTCCTTACAGACCACCTGGTCGGAGCAGACACAGGCCCCGCAAACACCAAAGCCGCATCTCATATACCGTTCCAGGGAGACCTGGCAGGAAATACCATGTTTTTCACAAATTTGGAAGATGTGATACATCATGATTTCCGGGCCGCACGTATAGACCATATCGATGGGGTCTCCGGATTCGATCCGGGCGGTCAGCAGATCGGTGACAAAGCCTTTTTTACCCAAACTGCCGTCATCCGTGCAGAACTCCCGTTGAGGGCCGAACCGGTCGGGATAAAGAATAAAGGCCTTTGACCGGGCGCCGTGGATAAAGATATCGTCATGGGCAAGCCTGTCCACCAGCGGTGCCAGCGGTGCCATACCGCAGCCGCCGGCGACCACGGCGGTCCGTTGGCCTTTTGAAATGCTGAACCCGTTTCCAAAGGGTCCGCGTATCCCCACCAGATCCCCTCTGTCCAAAGTGACGGCTCTGTTTGAAAAGAGTCCCTTGGCTTCAATGGTAACGGCAAACTGATCTGCCGAGTGATAGGAGACGG
Source organism: Desulfobacula sp. (assembly GCA_028280105.1). Classification (GTDB taxonomy): domain Bacteria; phylum Desulfobacterota; class Desulfobacteria; order Desulfobacterales; family Desulfobacteraceae; genus Desulfobacula. Next base: position 3,131 of record JANQML010000315.1, read on the forward strand.
TATAGGGTTTTTCATCCACACCCGGGATCCAGAGCATGACAAACTGCCCGGGTCTGAATTCAAGGGCATGGTCAAAAAAGAGGGTGGCAAAATGGTCGTTTTCAACCCGCTTTTTTGCCACTTTGAGCATGGTGTGTCTCTGATCGGTCATGACGGGTGGGTATCCTCTGTTGTCTCTGCTATTCATGGGCGGCTCCCCTGATTTCTTCCAGCGTGGTATCGTGGGCGTCCAGCCAGGCGTCCATTTCAGCGGTTACTTTGGCAAAGACATCGATTCCCCGGTATTTGACGGCACTGCCGATGCCAACGAGATGGGCACCGGCCATGACCATTTCAACGGCATCCTCTCCGGTGGTGATTCCGCCCAGACCGATGATGGGGATGCCGACGGCTTCAAAGATATCGTAGACGCACCGGACGGCAATGGGTTTGATCACTGGACCGGACATGCCGCCTTTTTTAAATGCCAGTACCGGCTTTTGGGATTCGATATCTATGACCATTCCCGGTCCCACGGTGTTGACGGCACAGATGGCATCTGCACCGGCGTCTTCACAGGACCTTGCGATTTGTGCAATGTCCGGTGCCTGGGGGGTGAGTTTGGCAATCAAAGGGACGTCAATGACCGCTTTAACGGCAGCAACCACCTCGTGTGAGGATTGCGGGCTGACCCCGAATATCATGCCGTGCTTTTCCGAATTGGGACAGGAAATATTGATCTCGATAAAATCCGGTTTTTTGGCAGAGACATACCGGGCCACATCCCGGTACTCTTTAACCGACCCGCCATAGATACTGGCAATGACCGGGAAATCCCGGCTTCCAAGGGCCTCCCACTCCGCTTCCATATCCAGATAGCCGGGAGACGGCAGGCCCACGGCATTTATCATGCCATGTCCGAGATCGATAACCGTGGGGTTTTTATGCCCGTCACGGGGTTCCGGACCGATGGATTTCATGGTCACAAGGCCGCAGCCGTTTTTATGGACCCGCTTAAGAATATCCCCGGAGTTGCCGAGAATTCCGGAGGCAAGGACCATGATATTTTTCAGCGGTGTTCCAAGAAACTGGGTGGTCATAGGTCTCATCCGTATTGTTAAAAGGTCTCAATCATTAAAACTTGTTCAGGCTGGCAATTAGTAACATATTATGGCAATTTGAAACAGCACGAATTCATATCAGGGCTTATAATTTGCACGATCAGCATGGCAGGAGATATTTCAAATGACGATTAAAAGAGTGATGCCGATTTTGACCACCTCTGTTCTCTTCCTATTCGTCCTTGTTCCGGATCTGTTTCCGGATTCATCGTCAACCGTGCCGGTGGGGGAGTTTTCCCGGTCCAGCCTGGAGGAATGGCAGTCTGAATCCTTTGTAAACCGGACCCGGTATTCGCTTGCCGTATCTGACGGTGTAACCGTTTTAAAAGCCGAAAGCCGGTCCAGTTCATCCGGGATGGGCCGGAGCATCCGGATCGACCTGGAAAAATATCCGTATCTGAACTGGTCCTGGCGGATTGAAAATAAGTTGACCGGTGTTTTTGATGAAAGAGTCAAATCCGGGGACGACCATGCGGCACGGGTCTATGTGGTTGTTTCCGGAGGACTTGCCGTCTGGAATACCCGGGCTGTGAATTATGTCTGGGCCCGGCATGCGGACGTGGGGGCGACATGGCCCAGTGCGTATTCCGGGGAAAGATCCATGCACATGGTTCTTCAGTCATTTCAAACCCCCGTTCAAACCTGGCGGCATGAAAAACGGAACATCAGAAAGGATCTGAAAATGCTTTTCGGGCGGGATATCCGGTACATCGACGCCGTTGCCGTGATGACGGATACCGATGATACCCGGCAGGAGGTGACCGCTTTTTACGGAGATATCTATTTCAGTGCTGAATGATTTGATTGGTATGACCGGTCAAACGCAGGGAACAAAAAGAGACTTCAAAGATTGACCCAAATCCACCGTCAAATATGTGGGCCATGGGTTGCACCGCCTCCCTGGCCTTCAGCAAGGGGCGAACCGGTTTTGCTTCATCTGTTCTGATACAGGCCGGTGCAGCAGGAAATATGCAATTTCACGGCCTGTGCCTAAACAGTCAAAGCAAAATCGGTTCACGACAGATTCGGCTTAATTACCGGTCGTTGAAATGTAGTCGGCCAGGGCATTGGAGAGTTCGGCGTCCAGCAGGGTGTCCGGTGCCGCTTCAAGGGTCTTTTTATAGATTTTATTGGCCCGGGCGACCAGATCTTCCCTTCCGGAAGCCTCCCATGCATCATAGGCATTCCAGTCCGACACCGAGGGGCTCCACATCTCTCTGCACGTTTTAAAGGTGGACGGATGGGTCAGATAGGTGCCGCCGTGGGCAATTTCCTGGATCGTGTCCACTGCCAGGTCCTCGGCAGATGCGCTGATTCCCTGCCGGATTCTCAGGCACCGGTGGATGATCTCCTGGTCAATGATGATCTTTTCATAGGAGAGGGTCATGAGTGCATCCAGCGTGCCCACACATTGTACACCGATATCGGCTCCGCTTAATACCCCCATGAGCAGGCTCATCATGGTCTCATAACCGGCCTGGCAGTCAATGGCCTTTGAATGGGTGATGCCGCACATGGTCCGGGTGGGCAGGTTGTAATATGTGTTGCCCATCTGGATGTTGGGGGTGTTGATCAGCATGGCTTCAGGTGTGCCCGCGGCAAAGGCGCCGGTCTGCATATGGCCCGTGGTGGATGCGGTGGCATAGACAATGGGAGCGCCGGGCCGTGTCATCTGGGTCAGGACAATGCCTGCAAGCAGTTCGGTGTTCTGGAGCACGGCCGTACCCAGCAGGCTGATGGGACCTGAGATGCCGGCCATGATACAGGGGGCCAGCAGGGTGATCTGGTTTCGTTTTGCATATTCCATGATGGTTTCACAGGTTTCGGATGCAAATCCCAGAGGCGTGAGGGGATTGACCAGAACCCCCAGGCAGTGATGGGTTTCAAGAAACGCTTCCCCCCCAAAGGCCAGGTGGATCATATCAAAATTCTGCCGGACCTTTTCTCTTTCAAAGCAGAAACCGATCATGGGTTTGTCCGTGTGTTTAAGGATCTCGAACATCATATGCAGGTGCTTGGATTCGGAATCCACATCGCTTGGATCCACCGGAATGGTGCCGTTCAGGTGGACGTGCTCCCCTGCCTGGCAGAGCTTGATCACGTTTGCATAATCCTCAAGGGTGGCTTTGCGCCGTCCCTTTTCCATATCCTGAATAAAGACGGGCCCCACGTTGGGCTGAACCAGAAACCCGTCTCCCACGGTCACGGTATGAGCCGGGTTCCGGGCCGTCCACTCAAAGGTGGACGGACAGGTGGCCAAAGCATCTGTGACCATCTTCTCATTGATAAATACGGTTTGGCCTTCAACCGTTGCCCCGTTTTTTTTAAACAGGTCAAGGGCGTCGGCGCTGTGAAACTGAATGCCGGTCTCTTTCAGGATTTTAAGGGAGGCATTGTGAATCTTATCGAATTGATCGTTTGAGATCACTTCCAGGGTATTGTTTAAAGGCATAGTTTAACCTTCCTTTAATATGTTGTTATTCTTTGTTAGCATAGGCGGTTCGGAGCATTTTGAACAGGGATGCCGCCATCATAAAGGTGATAAAGGCCAGGGGCGCCCCAGCGATGATGGCGGCCTTTTGCAGGGCTGCAAGACCGCCGCTGGCCAGGAGTACCAGGGCCAGTGATCCGATAAAAATTCCCCATATCAGTTTCATGGGGGTGTTGGGTTCGGTCTTTCCGCCGGACATCTGCATGGCCACAAAAAAGGAGGCAGAATCCGCAGAGGTGATCAGGAAGATGATCAGGTTTAAAAAAACCACAACCCCCACCAGGCTTCCCAGGGGATAGGTGGATAGCAGTACATAGATACCGGATCCCATGTCTGCTTTAAGGGCTGCTGCAAGATCGGCCGTACCCGCGATCTGTGCCGCCTGCGCCGCGCCGCCCACAATACTGAACCATACAATGGCCACCAGGGTCGGCACCAGACAGACACCGATGATAAATTCCCGGATGGTTCTGCCCTTGGAAATCCTGGCCACGAATCCGCCGCAAAACGGACCCCAGGAGATCCACCAGATCCAGTAAAATACGGTCCACCATTCGATCCATTGGCCCTTGGTGCCATTGGCATCGGTCCAGAAGGTGACAAAGACAAAGTTGTTGATATAGGAACCGGTGGTCTGAACCATCAGGTTCAACAGCTCCTTTGTGGGGCCGGAAAAGAGGATAAAGGCTCCCCAGCAAAAGGCAACGGCGATGTTGATGGTGGACAGGTTCTTTATTCCCTTTTCAATGCCGGATACGGCAGAGAGGATATAAAGACCGATGAGGATGGCCATGAAGATCAGTTGTCCTGTCGTGCCCAGGGGGCGGCCGAAAATATGTTCAATCCCCGCATTGGTACTCATGATGCCAAGACCCAGTGCCGTGCTGACCCCTGCAATGGTGGCAAAGGCGGCCAGGGTTTCGATTATCCTGCCAAAAGGACTGTTGACGATTTTATCTCCGAAAAGGCCGTACAGGGAGATGGAGACATTCATGGGTTTGCTGAGGCGATAGGCGGGAAAGGCAATGGCCAGGCCCACCAGGGCAAAGATTCCCCAGGCATGGATCCCCCAGTGCATGATACCGATCTGGATGGCAACGGGTCGGGCGGCAGGCGTGGCCGATTCCGCAAGATAAGGCGTGTTCATATAATGCATGATGGGTTCACCCACTGCCCAGAACGCATATCCTACGCCCACCCCGCAGCTGAACAGCATGGCGATCCAGGCAAAGTAGGAAAATTCGGGTTGATCCGTCTCCTTGCCCAGCTTAAGGGTGCCGTACTTGCTGAAGGCAATTAAAACGATGATGATCAGATAGATGGCAACGGATATAATGAAAAACCAGCTGAATCGGGAGGTGATCCAGGACTGGATCGTGGACAGCCCGGCATCAAAATTTTGGGGGGATACAAAACCGTAAACAACCGCAAGCAGGGTAACGGCTCCGGTAACAAAAAAGATCACAGGATCGTAACTGCCTAAAAAACCGGTGAGTTTACCTTTAATTAAATTTCCTTGGGCGCTTTGTTCTAAGGTCCGTGCTTGTGACATATCTTCTTTCCTTTTCTTCACCATTCCCGCTGGACAGATGAGAATGGACGATTGAGGGTTAACGGGTCTGCCGTATATAGTCGGCCGCACTCAGTGCGGCAATGGTTCCGTCATTCATGGCAGTGGTGATCTGGTAATATTTCTTGTCTACAATGTCTCCGGCGGCAAAGACACCGGCAGGGCCTGCGGCCATGTCCTCACCGGCAGGGATGTATCCGTGGGAAGTTAAAGGGATGGTCTCTTTGAACAGGTCGACCTGGGTTTCATGACCCATGTAAACAAAAATACCATCCATGGGCAGGATGGTATTTTTGCCGGTCGCCGTATGCTTGAGCTTGACCGCCGTCAGCCGGTCATCGGTCTCCTCAATGGCCTCAACCACGGTGGATGTGAGGATATCCACACGGCCCTTATATCTGCCAAGGTCTTCCTGGGCCTGGGCCGATGCCATGAGCCGGTCCATCTGTTCCACCACGGTGATATGACGTACTCCCAGTGAAAGCAGATAGGCAGACTCCTCGATGCCGCTGTTTCCGCCGCCCACTACAAGCACGTCTTTGCCTTTATATGCGGAACCGTCGCAGATGGCACAATAGTGGATGGACTCACATTCCGTGTCCAGAAGCAGTTTTCTGGGGCGTCTGCCCGTGGCCAGAATAACAACCCGTGCTTTAAAGGTGCCTTCGTCGGTTGCTACCTCTTTTTCGGGCCCGTCCAGAACCAGGCCGTCCACCTCGATCACCTCCCTGATCTCAACACCCATGGCTTCTACCTGGTCTCTGACCTTTTCCATGAGTTCCATGCCGCCGACACCGGGCTGGGACGGGAAGTTTTCAAGGCAGTAGGTGGTGTTGACAAGGCCGCCGCAGATGCTTTTTTCAAGGATCACGGTGCGAAGGTTTGCC
>JANQML010000041.1 GCA_028280105.1 Desulfobacula sp.
GATGGACATATTCAAATATATTGAGGCCATTGCCTCTTCCTCGGAGTCGGTATTGATCACAGGAGAGACCGGGGTTGGAAAGGAACTCATCGCCCGGGCCATTCATCGGGTCAGCGAAGTCAACGGGCCTTTTATCGGTGTAAACGTTGCCGGCCTGGATGATCAGAGTTTTTCAGACGCGTTGTTCGGCCATAAAAAGGGGGCATTTACCGGTGCGGACAAGGACCGGGACGGCCTGGTTAAAAAAGCATCCGAAGGCACCTTGTTTCTTGATGAAATCAGCGACATGACCCTGAGGTCCCAGATCAAATTATTGCGCTTTTTACAGGAAAGGGAGTATTTTCAACTGGGGTCTGATCTGCCGTTAAAGTCAAATGCCCGTATTCTTGCCGCATCCAACCGGGACGTCGACACCTTGATCCGGAAGGGAAAATTCAGACGGGATCTCTATTACCGGTTGAAAATCCACCAGATCGATCTGCCGCCGTTAAGGGGCCGAATGGAAGACGTTCCCCTGCTGGTGGATCATTTTGTAAAAAAAGGGTGCCGCAGACTGAACAAGAAAAAATGTCTATACCCGGAAGCGCTGATGACCCTGCTGCAAACCTATGCGTTTCCCGGTAATGTCCGTGAACTGGAATCCATGGTGTTTGATGCGGTCAGCCGACATCAGGCCGGTGTGCTTTCTCTGGATCTCTTTAAAAAATGGATTTTTAAAGACGGCCGGGAATGGCAGGCTGGTACAACCATCGCAGGGGAGAGCCACAATTTGTTCAAAAGTCTGGATACCCTTCCGACCCTGAAACAGGTGACCCGGCAGCTGGTCCGGGAAGCCATGAACCGGGCAGACAACAATCAGTCGATTGCCTCCCGGTTTCTCGGCATCAGTCAGCCGGCCCTGAGCAGACGTATGAAAAATATAGAGAAAGAAGAGAACCGGTGAGATAACCGGATCGCAAGAAAAAAGACGGTTCCGGACACATTATTTTTTTGCATTAACGCAGAATTTACGCTATTTTATATCTTACGATATTCTACATTCGCTGAACGATAATTCGTCAATCAAAATCTCTAACGAAATGGTATCTCAAATCATTCACATTTGGGTTAGATGTTTGTATTGCAACAAAAACTAATTATCAACAAAAGAGACAGCTATGGTTACGTTCACTCATTGAAGTGACAAATATAATCATGGTTAACCTTATTCACTCAGGTAACGGGTTATTACCCGGCAGAGGTGTTTCGGATTTTCACAACAAAATCGCCCCTTCTATAAAGGGGACGCTCCAGGAGGGATCATGACAAACAGATTTTTGATCGCTGCAGTGATTATGGCCGGCATTCTATCGTTTTTTTTGTTATACATTTCCAGAGAGACCACGGGGCCGGACGCGGAAACAGATCTTTCTCAGGCACCGGTGCCGGATATTATCCGACTCAAATTCGGTCATCACATGCCGGAAAACACCTCCCAGCATCTGTCTGTATTAAGGTATGCCGATGGTATCGATTATAAAAGCAACGGCCGGGTTAAAATCGAGGTCTATCCCGACCGGCAGCTGGGAACCGATTCCGCGATGATTGAAATGGCCCGGGCCGGAAAACTGGCCATCACCTTACCCCCGGCCGCCGCACTCACCACATTGGTTCCTGAAATGCAGGTATTGGGCCTGCCGTTTCTTTTTCCGGATCGAACCGGTCTTTACGAGGTACTGGACGGCGAACCCGGACAATTGTTGCTGGGAAAGCTGGAACCCCACGGACTTGTCGGCACCTCTTTCTGGGAAGTTGGATTTAAACAGTTTACCGCCAACAAACCAATCCAAACCCCCGCGGATTTCAACGGTCTGAATATCCGAGTGATGCAGGGCAGACCTTCTGTGGATATCTACCGATTATTCGGGGCCAATCCGGTCTCCATCGATGACCATGAACTATACGGGGCTTTGAAAGAGGGGCGGGTGGACGGCCAGGAAAATTCCCTGCTGTCGATCGTCAATATGAACATTCATCAGATTCAGTCTCATGTGACCGTCAGCAACCATGCCTACCTGGCCCAGGTGATGGTTTTCAGCAAAGCGGTCATGGATTCTCTGCCGCCGGATGTCCGGGAGATGCTGGTAACGACGGCAGGTGAAATCGCCTCCTTTGAGCGGAACGATATGGTTGAAAATGAAAGGCGGCTGATATCAGCCATCCGGGCGTCGGGAACCCGGGTCTCTTTCCTGGACCCGGAAGAACAGACCCGGTTCAGGCAGGCGGTTGCGCCTCTTATGTCCGAATTGGAGCAGGTGCCGGGCGGGGAGGTGCTGGCCATGATCCGCCGGCATCTGGCGCAAAAGCACCGGACCGGAGCCGATAAAGTGGTACTCGGTCTGAATGCAGATGTCAGTGCCAGCTCGGGTCTGTCCGGCCAGGCCATTAAACGGGGCATGGAACTGGCTGTCACAAAAATCAACCGGGACGGGGGGCTGCTGGGTAGAGAAATATCTATCGTGGTGCGGGATAATTCAGGGATCAGTGACCGGGGACGGGACAACATGACCTATTTCAGCGGGCTGGATAACCTGCTGGCGGTTATGGGCGGTATCTACAGCCCCATTGCCCTGGCAGAGCTGGATATCGTGCACCGCGAACAGATTATCTTTTTAAATCCGTGGGCCGCAGCCACGGGAATTGTCGATAACGGGTACTCGCCCAACTACGTGTTCCGCGTCTCTGTCCGGGACGAATACGCAGGCCCCTTCCTGATCGGAAAAGCCCTTGAGAAATCCTATAATATTGCCTTGCTCCTGGTGAATGACGGCTGGGGCAAGGGGAACCGGAAGACCATGGTCCGGACACTGGCCGAAAAGAGCCTGGAGCCGACAACGGTCCAGCATTTCAACTGGGGAGAAAAAGATATGACTCCCCAGCTGGATCTGATTGAAAAGTCCGGGGCCGGTATCATTGTAATGGTTGCCGGGGTAAGTGAAGGCGCCACAATTATTAAAAATATGGTGGCCCGGGACAAACAACTGCCCATTATTTCCCACTGGGGAATCACGGGCGGAGATTTCTGGAAATCCGTGAACCGGGAACTCAAATCCGTGGATTTGAGCTTCCTCCAGTCCTTCTCATTTTTCAATGCCGGAAACGAGCCGGCCCGGGCATTAATGGCCGATTACTTTAGCGCCTATGGGGTGGATCATCCCGGCCAGATATTTGCACCCGTGGGTACGGCCCATGCCTATGATCTGGTCCATCTGATTGCCATGGCAGTTGAAAAGGCCGGCACTTTAGACCGCAGGGCTGTCCGGGACAGCCTTGAGCAGCTTGATGACCACAAAGGCGTAGTCAAACATTACCGCCCCCCGTTTACCCCGGACCGGCATGATGCCCTGGATCAGTCATCATTTATTCTCTGCCGGTACAGTGAGCAGGGATATATTATTCCGATAACGGAGGCTAAACTGCCATGACGTTTTACAGAACACCGGGGCCAGGAAAGCTGCAACGGAAAATCAGCAGGGTTTATTTGGGGTTTATTGCCGGCTTGATGGGGGTGGTTCTGGCAACGGTTTCCATTGTTCTGGTCGTGGAACTCAGGAGCAGCATGAAAACCTCTCTTCGAAACAAGGCCTTTCATGTCACCGAAAGAATGGAATTGCGTCTGGAACATCTGAGGGAGAACATCAAGAATTTCAGTCAAAACCATTTGATCATAAACAGCATTGTTCACCCCCTTGAAAGGGGCATCTACCTGCCCAAAATGGTGGATGATTTCAGCCGGCTTGAGAACATCGATACCGTCAGTGTCCTGGATTACACCGGAAACCCGATTTATTCCAGCCATCCGGAGCCGCCCAACTATAGAAAGATCTTCTATCTCCAGCCGGTGTTGGAAGACGGAGAGTCGATCATCCGTCTGTCCGGGGATAAGACTCAGGTTCTGGTGATCGAGCCCATACGGCATCATGAAGCCCCCATCGGGGCCGTTATTGCTGAAATAGACCTCAACGGACTGATCAACCGGATTCTTCCGAAAGATATCTCGGAGTTTCACAAACTTTATACCCGGAGCACGCTGCTGATATCCCATAACTACCAGGTGGATTCCGATTACATTTTGATCAATAATCCGGTGGAACAAGCTGACCTGCCGATTCTTTACAGCCTGGATCTGTGGCTGGAGATGGGAAAATTACAGTCTGTCCATCTCAAACCGGTTTTTATGGTGATCGTCCAACTGGTGATCATCGGCATTGCATTTTTGCTCATGGCGGCTGTTATTGCATCCCGTGTGGGCAACAGCCTGGCACGCCCGATTCTGACCATGGTGGATAAAACCGAGCAGGCAGATGGGGGTGCAGTGGTCAGGTTCAGCCCGTTAGGAACCGGAGATGAGCTGGAGATTCTGGCACAGGCCCTGGACAATCGGGATGCCGAGCTGACAACATACCGGGAGAACCTGGAAGAAGAGGTGAAAAAACGGACCCTGAAACTATCCGAACTAAACACCCGGCTGGAGCAGGAAGGAGAGGAACGGGAACAGGCCCTTCTGCTCCTGGATAAGAGCGAGGCGCGAATCCGGGGCATTGTGGACAACCTGCTGGACGGCATTATCACCATCGACGAAACAGGCCGGATTGACACCTTTAACCCGGCTGCCGAAAAGATATTCGGTTATGCCAAATCAGAGGTCGTGGGTCGTAATATTATGATGCTGATGCCGGAGCGGTACCATGAAAAGCATGTCGAATCCATGGATCAATATCTTGAAACCGGTGTCTTATCCGCCGTCGGGGTCAGCCGGGAGGTGTCGGGAAAAAGAAAAGACGGCAGCGTCTTTCCCATGGACATATCCGTGAATGCCGTAAGGGGGAAAGACTACCGGATGTTTGCCGGAATTATCCGGGATATTACGGAGAGAAAACAGGCCGAGCAGCTCCTTGTGGATGCAAAGGAAAAAGCGGAAGAGGCCAACCGGCTCAAATCCGAATTCCTGAATGTCATGAGTCATGAATTACGGACCCCGCTGACGGTGATGATGGGCAACCTTTCCCTGCTGACCGATCCGGACGATCTGCCGGATGCGGAAGAGACCCTTGACATTGCAACGGATATCGAGGGGGCTGGTGAACATCTGCTTCAACTGATAAACGACTTACTGGATATCAGTAAGATAGAAGCCGGTAAAATGGAACTGAAAAAAGAAAACGTTTCCGTTCGGGAGCTGGTCGCGGACTGCCTGTTCACGATCCAGGGTCTGGCCGCACAAAAGGGATTGGAACTGAAAGATGCTGTCACGGATATGGCATTGACAGCCGATCCCCTCCGCATCAAACAGGTCTTGCTCAACCTGTTGAGCAATGCCGTGAAATTCACGGACCAGGGCAGCATCTCGGTCACGGTTGAGCCGGCCGGTGGTCAGGCCGTTTTTACGGTGTCGGATACGGGATGCGGCATAGAAAAGGAAAAGGTCGGCCAGGTGTTTGAAAAATTCACCCAGGTGGACGGCAGTGCCCGGCGGGCTGCCGGCGGTACCGGTTTAGGGCTGGCCATTACCAAAAAAC
>JANQML010000367.1 GCA_028280105.1 Desulfobacula sp.
CACGATGGCAATAAAGGTGGCGGGCCGCAGCTGGGGGAGGATAATATACCAGAGTGCTTTAAAACCCGTGCATCCGTCGATTTCAGCCGCTTCAATCAAACTTTTGTTCACGGCATTTAAACCGGTGAGATAGAGGATCATGCAGTAGGCAATCTGCGGCCAGAGCCCTGCCGCGATGATGGCCCAGGTGACCCCTGTTTCGCTGGATAAAAGGGCAATGGGTTCCGAGACCAGGCCGATTCCCATCAGACTTTTATTCAGCAACCCGAAGCTGGGATCATAGAACCAGGTAAACACCAGGCCCACAACGATTTGAGAGATAACAAAGGGAAAGAAGAACAAGGACTTAACCAGGCGCATGATTTTTCCCTGCTGGTTTAAAAACAATGCAATGGCAAGGCCGATGGGCGGGGCCAGCAGATAGAAAATCACCCAGATCATGTTGTTTTTAATGGAAACCCAGAACACGTCGTCATCAAACAGTTCCCGGTAATTATCCAGCCCGACAAATACTTTGTCCGGGCTGAGGCCGTCCCAGTCCCGGAAACTGAGCGCAAAACTCTGCAGGATGGGATAGATCACATAGACGGAAAACATGATCAGGGCCGGCATTAAAAAAAGCCATGGCACGATACGGGTCTGATTTTTTTCCCAAAAATCCTTCATGGATCCTCCAAATGGGGGCTGATAAATAGAAATTACCCCCCTTCCCCCGGCAGGTTCGACCGGAGGAAGGAGGGGCTTCATTCTATTTTTTATAGATTCGTTTCCTTGTCTTTTCGATCTGATTCAGGATTTTATCCAGCCGGTCCGGTTTGACCATGAACTCCTGAAATCCTTTCATACCGGCTTTTGCCATCACCGGGTCCGTATCCCTGTCGTAAAACTGGGCGGTTCCGGCCGCTGCGGAAAGCATTTCATTGCCGAGATTAAGAAAGTAGTTGTCCGTCACACCGGCATCTTTATGGGTGGGCAGCTGTTTGAGTGCATCGTTCAATGTCCGGATGACACTTGGCTGGGATATATAGCTGAGAAAGACCTTGGCATCTCTTTTGTTTTTAGCCCGGGCCGGAATGGCCAGTATATCGGTTGGCGCATCTTCATACATTTTGACTTCCGGGTTGATGACCGGGAATTGGAAAAATCCCATTTTACCGTCCAGTTCTTCGGGAAAATTGGGAACAATAAAATTACCGATCAGATACATGGCGGCTTTACCCTGGTATAGAAACGCCTGGGCATCCTGCCAGGAATAAGAGGTATGGTTGGCAATGAAATACTCCGGTTCAATCAGTTCTTTCCACCGGGTAAAGACCTCTTTCACCCTCGGATCGGTGTATGGGATTTCTCCTTTCATCAGCTGCATGTGGAAATCAAGGCCGTTGACTCTCAAATTCAGATAGTCAAACCATCCCCCTGTTGTCCAAAGTCCTTTGGTTCCAATGGCAATCGGTGTGATGCCGTTGGATTTCAGTGTATTGCAGGCCGCCAGGTATTCATCCCAGTTTTTGGGCACCCCGATTCCATATCTGTCAAAGATGTCTTTTCTATAGTAGACACCCCACTGATAATAGGTATAGGGCAGGCCATACTGCTCGTTGTTAAACGTAACACCCGACCGTGCAGAAGCCATTTTGTCATCCAGGTTGTTCTCTTTCCAGACGTCGGTAACCGGCTCAAGCAGGTCTTTTGAAACAAAGGTGTTTAACCGTTCTCCGGCATACCAGAAAACCACATCCGGGGCTTCACTGGAGAGCCAGTTTCGAATGGAGGTTTTGTAGCTTTCATGGTCATAGACATTTAATTCCGCCTTAATGTCGGGGTAGGCTTTGTTGAAATCGGCCACAATCTGTGTAAACGCCGCCTTTGGTGCGGGATCCGAGGTGTCTGAATTGATGATCAACCGTCCGGCAAAAGCGGTCTGGCCGATCATGAACATGAATACGACAAGGGCTAAAATGGGGGTTCTTCTCATGGTCTGTCTCCTTTGTTGAGGGGTTATAAAATAAATATCGCTGTTCTTTTTGCCGTTTTTTCGGAACATCTTTTTGCCATTTGCTATGATATATGGAACCGGTCAGAGTATATGCCGTGTGGCTGCCTAAATTCTTTGTCCGGTATCCGGGTCAAAGAGGTGAACCTGCTCCGCATCAATGCTGAAGAGCCGTTTTTCACCGCTGCCCGTTATATTTCTGCCTTCCACTTCCGCCATCAGTTCGACGCCGGCAAGGTTGATCTCCAGCAGAGACGTGGAACCGGTTATCTCAGACACAATGACTTCGCCTTTAAAGCTGTTTTTCTCTTTTGTCTCAGAGACCGGGACAATTGATTCCGGCCGGACACCCAGCACGACATCGGATAACCCTTTGGCATTCCCGTTCAGGTGAGCGGGCAGCCGGAGGGCGAGGTCTTTTGCCGTGGCCGTGTAAGTCCCGTCTGTTTGGGTCAGTTTGGCCGGAACCATGTTCATGGAAGGGTTGCCGATAAATCCGGCAACAAACTGATCAACCGGTTGTTCATAGACCTCTGCGGGCGTCCCGATCTGGTGGATGACGCCGTCTTTCATGATAACGATCCGGTCGGCCAGGGTCATGGCCTCCACCTGATCGTGGGTCACGTATACGGTGGTGGTTTTCAATGCCATGTGAAGCTTTTTCAGTTCCATGCGCATCTGGGTCCGCAGCTTTGCATCCAGGTTGGAGAGGGGTTCGTCAAACAGAAACACCTCGGGGTCCCTTACAATGGCCCGGCCCATGGCCACCCGCTGGCGCTGGCCGCCCGAAAGGGCCTGGGGTTTTCTGTCCAGGAAGTTTTCGATTCCCAGGATCTGTGCAGCCTCATTGACCTTCTGTTTTATTTCATTAGGCGGCGTTTTTTTCATTTTAAGGCTGAATGCCATATTTTCGTATACGGTCATGTGGGGGTAGAGGGCATAATCCTGGAATACCATGGCAATATTCCGAAATTTGGGCGGCACATCGTTGACCACCCGGTCCCTGATTTCGATGGTGCCGCCGGAGATGCTTTCAAGGCCGGCAATCATTCTCAGGGTTGTTGATTTTCCGCATCCGGACGGCCCGACAAGCACAATGAATTCATTTTTCCTGATATCCAGGTCAATGTCATGGATGACTTTTACCTCACCATATTTTTTTACCACGTTTCTGAGCGTTACCTGTGACATGATTTCCTATCCTTATTTGAGGTCTTTGAGTGTGACACCATCAGACGGGTTACAGATATATATTCCGGGCGTCAGCCCTGTTTTTTCACCGTAGCAGGCCGTGACATCACGGATAAAGTCATCCTCCAGCCCTTTTTTGACTAGGGCCACCGCACACCCGCCGAATCCGGCGCCGGTCATCCGTGCACCCAGACAGGCGCTCTGCTGAACCGAGCATGCCACGATATCGTTCAGCGCCGGACTGGTGACTTCAAACAGATGATCCAGGCTGTCGTGGCTCTCTTTCATCAGCCGCCCCATGGTTGCGGCATCACCGCGCCTCATGGCCCGGGCCGTGGAAAGGACCCTTGCGTTTTCAAGGATGACGTGTCTGGCGCGGTTATAGAGAAGGTCATCCATTCGGTTCTTAGATCCGGCCAGCATGGCTTCATCGGCCTGTCTTAAACTGGAAACCCCCATGATCTCTGCTGCACAAAGGCATTGCTCCCTTCTTTCGTTGTATGCGGAATCCACAAGCCCCCTCCGGGTGTCTGTATCAAGAATGATAACGGATACCCCGTCCGGAACCGGGCAGGCGGTTAATTCAAGCGTGGAACAGTCTATCAGAAGGGCATGGCCTTTTTTTCCCGCAGCCGACATGAGTTGATCCATGATGCCGCAACTGACACCCACCCAATGGTTCTCTGCAAACCGGGCGATTCCGGCCATTTTTGTCGCATCAAAGGCAAACCCGCCGCTGTATGCGGCCGCACGAAGCGTGGCCAGTTCCAGTGCGGCAGAAGAAGAGAGCCCTGCGCCAATGGGGATGTTTCCGGCAATCACCCCATCAAATCCTTTGACGGAAAAACCTTTTTGCCCCAGTGCCCACAGGCACCCCGAGATATACTCCTGAAAGGAGTGATTGTTTTTTTCAAGCCGGTCCAGATCCAGCCGGACGGTTTCGTCAAAGTCAACGGAATGGATGACAACCCTTGAGTCTGTCCTTTTTTTAACGGCCATGGCCAGATACCGGTCAATGGCTACGGGCAGGACAAATCCATTGTTCAGATCGGTGTATTCTCCGATCAGGTTCACCCTGCCCGGAGCCAAAACCAGGGCCTGCGGTGCATGATTGAACCGGTCATAAAAGTGTTCGGTCACCGTGTTTTCAAGCTGGGTTCGGGTCATGGCTGGTTCACTCCTCTTTTTAGGCCTCTCTTTGGGTGTAGTGGCAATCGGATTGATCCCGGATGATCCGGGCTGCGGTTTCCGGGGTGATGTCCCGCTGGGCGCAGCCGAGCATCTCGTATCCCACCATGAATTTTTTCACTGTGGCGGATCTGAACAACGGGGGGTAGTAATGGGCATGGAGCTGCCAATGGTCCGTATCCCCGGTTAAAAACGGGGCACCGTGCCATCCCATGGAATAGGCAAAAGAGGTGCTGAAAATATTGTCATATTTGACCAGCAGGGTGTTCATGATTTGTGAAAGGTCTTTCTGCTGACTGGTATCCAGATCGGTGATCCGCTGTACCGGGTGTTTGGGAATGAGCATGGTTTCAAACGGCCACACCGCCCAATACGGGACCAGGGCTGCCCAGGTGCCGTTTTCACAAACCATCCGTTCTTTTAATGCCGCCTCTTTTTCAAGGTAGTCGAGCAGCAGGGGATGGTGATGGGTCTTAAAATAATCCTTTTGGCACCGGTCTTCCGCATCCGGTTCCTGGGGCAGGAAATTACTGGCCCAGATCTGGCCATGGGGGTGGGGGTTGGAACATCCCATGATCTCCCCTTTGTTCTCAAAGATCTGAACCCACGGATAGGTCTGTCCCAGTTCTCCGGCCTGTTTCATCCAGGTTGTAACCACCTGTTGGATCTGTGTCGCATTCATCCGGGCCAGGGTCAGATCGTGGCGGTGGGAAAAGCAGATCACCCGGCAGGTACCGGTTGCCGGACGGCTTTGGAAGAGTTCTGAATGATCCGGGACCGTATCAGAAGAATCTGCCAGGATGGCCGGAAAATCATTATCAAATACAAAGGTGCCGGTGTAAGCTGGGTTTCTCTCCTCATTGGCCCGCAGGTTGCCCGGACACAGGTAACAGGATGGGTCATACGGCGTTGAATCCGGATCGGGAAGGGGCTCCTGTCTGCCCTGCCAGGGCCGGTTTCCCCTGTGGGGAGAAAGCAGCAGCCATTGCCCTGTCAACGGATTCCGCCGCTGATGCGGTATCTGTGATCTATCCGGCACGATTCCCCCGTTTTTTTGCGTTTTCTTTTGGATGGTCTGGTCCTTCCGGGACACTGAACTGATACTCAATCATCCGGCAGTAGGTGTGGCCCGGTTCCCGGATCCGGGTTATGGTACACCCCAGATCCAGCAAAGCGGCCTGGACACCGGAACGGTTTGCCAGGGTATATTCGTATATGGTCTGTCCGTCTTTGAGCCTGCCGAATTCTCTTTTACTCAACGACTGCATGCTTAATATATCCCGGTCAGGAGGATTGCCTGATAATTAATTTGGTTTTTAATATATGCTCGATATCCGGCTTCCGGGGGCCTTCCTGTTTAATTTGTTTTAACAGCAGACGGGCCGCATCCCGGCCGATTTCATAAGAGGGCTGTTCAACCGTTGTCAACGGAGGGTCGATCAGGGAAGAGACCGGGTTGTTTGAAAATCCCACCAATGCCATCTCCCCTGGGATGTCGATTTTATGTTTCTTCAGCCGGATAAATGCGCCGATGGCCACAGGGTCATTCACGGCAAATACGGCATCCGGCGGGGTCTCCATGCGGATCAGCCTGTCTGCCGCCGCCTCTCCGTCTGCCTGCCGGAAACCGCCCCGGATCACCCGTTCTTCAAGGCATGGCATGTTGTGGTCTGCCAGTGCCTGCCGATACCCTTCAAACCGCTGTTTTCCAATGGAGATATTTTCAGGTCCGGCAATGTGGGCGATTCGTTTATATCCGTTTCGGATCAGATGGGTCACGGCGTTATAGGCCCCGTTACAGTCATCTACAACCACTCTGCTGCCCGGCATATTCTCAAGGGTCCGGTCAAAAAAGACCACCGGGATGCCTCTTTTTTTTAATATGTCAAAATGGGTAATATCCGTTGTTGTCTGGGAGATGGAAACCAGAAGACCGGCGATTCGGTTTGAAACCAATGCTTTAAGGTTGATCTTCTCCCTTTCGACATCCTCGTTGGACTGGCAGACCAGGATCGTAAATCCGGAGTTATAGGTTACATCTTCGATACCGGAGATGGCGGACGAGAAGAAATGATGTTTGATTTCAGGGACAATCAGACCGATGGTGTTGGTCCGCCTGCTCTTCAGCCCCTGGGCCAGGGAATCGGGAAAATAGTCCAGCTCTTCAGCTGTCCGGGCAATCAGCTGCTTGGTCTCTTTACTGATATCAGGGTGATCCCTGAGCGCCCTTGAAACGGTTGAAGGAGAAACCGATAATTTTTTGGCGATATCCTTAATGGTAATCCGGGACATATCCGAAACTTATTGAGTCTGAGTTGAAATGCCGCAAAGGTTGCCGCAAACGTTTGCGGAACGATATTGAACGTATTAAAATGAATATTTATGCAGATGTCAAGGGAAATGTTGTTTTTTTGTTAGAGCTTGATTTTATTCTGATTTGGGAGCCTTTATCAACCGCTGCCCGGTTCGGTTTTACGGTTACCGGGCAAAATTCAATGCCCGGTAAGAAACGGTTCATTTTATTTTTCTTTTATTCTTTCAAGAACCTCTTGTTCCATCTCATCTAATTCTGCGGTGACACTTTTTGGCAGGGGGGCGGGTTTATGGTTTTTAAGAATATCCTCCACCTGTTCCCTTGCCTTGTCTTCAAGGCTCTTTCTGCCTTTTTCGTTCCAGACCGAATAGCTGTCGACATCTGCGAGTTCAGGGATAAAGTGTTCCTTTTTAAAATTCTGGAAGGTATGCATATGTGCCAGAAATGTTCCGCCAGGGCCCAGGTTTTTAACAACCTCGTATGCCAAGGCTTCTTCATCAACGCGAATACCCTCAAGACACCGGATAACGGAACCTAACATTTCGTGATCAATCATGATCTTTCGATAACTGACGGAGAGCCCCATATCCATGCCGCCGATGGACTGGGTCATGTAGTTAACCCCGGCCAGTGCAGACAACAGGACATTGATGGCAACCTCGTACCCGGCCTGCATATCGAGTTCTTTGGCGTCCGCACACCCGGCCGCCCCCCGGCTCGGCATGCCGTAATAACGGCCCAGCTGGGCAGTAGCGGCATTGATTAATGCCATTTCCGGCGCCCCGTATCTCAACATGGAGCTTTTCATATCCATAATTGACGAAGTGGTTCCGTATATGAGGGGGATACCCGGATTCAGGTGCTGGCATAAAACGACATGGGATAATATTTCAGCATTCTGGAGTGCCAGTGATCCTGCAAGGGTGGCAGGACCGGTTGCACCGGCCATCATTTCCGCAGAGAGAATGACCGGGAACCCTTCTTTTACAAACTCAATGATACCATCCACGATTTCATCATCTGTCCTGAGGGGTGAGATGGTGTCGGTAAGCGCAATCATATTCGGCCCCTGTGGCTCGGTTTCACTGATTTGAGTAATTTTCTTCATTATCCGGATGGAATCCAGTGCAACTTCTGTCCCGGTAATCCTGCCGCGCAGACATTTATCTGAATTTTCAACCATGGCACGCTGCATATAAAAATGTTCGCTTCCGGTTGGGACATCTGTCGGAAAAACCGGACAGAAACAGTCAGATACCCGTTCTAAAGCGTCATTGATTTTAACCATGTTGCAGCAATCCCGGTAGGTGACCGGCCGCTGCTCACCGGTTTCCAGATCGCGTACAAATGGGGGACAGGCGGCGGGTGAAAAATGAACCAGCGTATCACGCATGATCAGGTTTTTCTCGGGGTCTCTGGCCTGCCAGATAAATCCGTTCGGTACCTTATCGAGAGATTCTTCAACCAGGCTGTTTGAAAAAGTTACTATCCGTGTCTCCTTGTCCACATCGGCACCGGTATCGGCAAAGATTTCAAACGCCTGGTCGTTGGTAACCTTCAACCCTACCTCTTTTAATATTTTCAGGGCAGTTGCATGGATAGCGTCTAAATCATCCCTGCTGAAAAACTCTAAATAATCCCCTTTTAACCCATTCCAGTCCATCATTCATTGTCTCCGGATTTTTTATAATTTACCCTCCTGAATCGTTTCAGGAGGGGGTGTTTTATTTAATTTTGCGCTTTGATAGCATCCATCACTTCTTTGGTCACGACCTTATACATGGCATTTTGGTCGAGAATATACTGCCGGGTCTCTTCCGGTGACCTGTAATCCGGGGCCATACGGATTTTTGCCAAGGTATTTTGATAACCGGGATCTGAAGAGACCTTTTTTATGGCAGCACTGAAAATATCCACATACTCCTTTGGCGTTCCGTTTGGAGCCATGACAGCCTGCCAGTGGACAAAGTTCATATCCTGGCCATATTCATTAATGCTTTTAACCTCGGGCATGAATTTACTCCGTTTATTATCCAGGACAACAAGGGCTTTTGAATCATACATCGCGTCTATCATCGGTGTGCTGGCATAGAGACTGATTCGGTTTCCCATCATGGCATTCATGGCATCCCCGTCTGTTTTAAACTGAACCAGCTGGGGTTTAATATTATAGTGTGTCAGTAATCCCATGATGGCAAAATAGGGCATGGACCCGACGCCGGTTGAACCGACAAAATACCGGGATGAATCGGCCTGCATCTTTTTGACCATGTCGTCAAGATCGTTAAATCCGCCTTCTTTTTGGGTAAACAGGGTATATGGAAAACTGACAGCAATCGCAACCGGGTCAAAATCATCAATGGTATAGGCGACTTTTCTGACATGGGGATGCATCACCAGTACCGCAGGCGGCAGATAGCCGAACGTGTAGCCATCCGGTTTGGCATCAGCCACAGCCTTGGTTCCGGTTATGCCTGCGGCACCGGAAATGTTTTTGACGATAATCCGTTGACCTAAGACCTTTTCCACCTCTGTGGCAAGAAGTCGTGCATTGGTATCGGTTGAGCCGCCGGTGCCAAACGGAACGATAAGTGTAATCACCCGGTCCGGATAGGCAGCAATCGCAGTGGAAGATAACAGTCCAATTGCCGCCAGCAGCGTTAAAAGTGTGGTTGTAAGCTTTTTTGTAAGCATAATCAGGCCTCCTTTGTTGATGTGGGTTGTTGCTTCTGTTTAATAAATTTATATATGCTGTTGAAAATTGGCGCCAAGACGAGGGTAACCGCGATAATGAGAAGTATAAGAGCCACTGGCTGGTTAAGAAGATAATCCCCCCAGCCGGTGCGTTGTTTGTAAGTCAACACCTGGCCCAGATTAAACTCCAGTTCAGGCCCCAGGACATAGCCGATCAAAAGCGGGGTTACGGGAAAATCACCCAGCCTGCATGCAAAGGCAAACACCCCGATGGCCAAAGCAATGGGAATGTCAACCACGTTTCCGCGGCCGATATAAGCGCCCAATAGAGAAAAAAGTATGATCATTCCGAAAAGTAACGGTTCCGGGACCTTGATCATTTTACCAAAAAAACGAACCGTAATGATTGCCGCAGGTATGATCAGCAGATTTGCTAAAAACAGGGTCATGTATGCGGAAAAAACAACTTCAGGATGATCCACCATCAGGCGGGGGCCGGGAGAGATTTCATGGATGGTGAAGGTGAAAAGCATCAGTGCCGTGGTGGCATCCCCCGGGATTCCCAAAGCCAGTGTGGGGATCAATGCTCCGCCGGTTGTCGCGTTGTTGGCTGCTTCCGCACTGATTAAACCACTGGGTTCTCCTTTGGTGAATTTTTGCCCGAATTTGGAAAACCGTTTGGCAAATGAATAGCTCATGAAGGTTGCCGGTGTGGCTCCCGCACCGGGAAGAATACCGACAAACGTACCGATTACCGAAGAGGACAAGAGTGTAAAAACACGGTTTTTCCACTCCTTTAGTCTGGGAAAGATGATTTTGGTGCAGTTGAGCACTTTTGGAGCGATCTTATTCTGTTTTTCATAAATTCTGAAAAAGACCTCTGCCAAAGGGTACAACCCCACACAGACCGGCAGCATGGCAATGCCGGACGCAAGAGAATCCGAACCAAATGTGAATCGAAGTTCTCCGCTGATAGGATCCGTGCCCACGGTTGCCCAGAAAAGTCCGAGTATCCCCATCAGCAAACCCTTGATTTGGTTTCCGGCAGATAAAGTACTGATGCAGGCAATCCCCATGATAATAAGTGCGCTTATCATCAAAGGGGTTCCATATTTTACAGAAGCCTGGGCAAGTTTCGGTGCCAGGATCACCAATATGATGCAGGAGGTGATGGCACCCAGGATGGAGGCCAGCGTCACCCAGCCTATGGCTTGTTCGGATTTTCCCGCCCGGGCCATCTGGTACCCATCCAGGCTTGTTGCCGCGGATTGAGGCGTTCCGGGCGAGTTAAGCAGGACCGCTGAAATGGAGCCGCCGTAGATCGATGAACCATACACGCTTAAAAGGAGTCCGATGGCTGCTGTATTGGACATTGAAAAGGTAAAGGGGAGACAAATCGCAATTGCCAGCATGGTCCCAAGACCGGGCATGGCCCCGACAACGGTCCCGAACAATGTCCCTGCCGCAACGGCTATCAGGGTATCCATTGAAAATGTGAGTTGAAAAGCTTCAATTATCGCTGATTCCATTTTCTACTCTCTTTTTAATTAAAAGGTGTTGCCACAACCTCTTTGTCTGCATTTATTCTCGGTTATCTATGGGGCCGGGTGTAAAATCTCCTCCCAGAATCCCAGGGGCAATGGGGTTCTTAATACAAATTCAAAGATGATCCATAGTCCAACAACACTGACGATACTGATCAAACCGATTCTTTGATAGTTTTTGTCACCCAGATGGTAGAATAAAACGCTGATAAAAATAAAACTGCTGCAGATAAATCCGATCCTGGGAAGGAGAAGAACAAAAACGATTGAATTGACAATGGTCTTCAGCAGGACAGGGGCTGCAACAAAAAGTTCCTTTGGATCAAAACGGGGCCGGGGAACAACGAGGTAGACGACTGCCAGTAAAAGCCAGGCAAACAACAGTACTTTTGGATAGTCCATGGCCCCCAGGGCATCTGTGCTGAATATGATCTCTGCGGTATATGCTTCGTACAGGCATATACCGCCCAGGATTAAAAAAAGCCCTCCTAAGAAGAATCTGCTGAAAATGATGGTTTTCATTTTTTGCCCTCCACAGCCTGCAATTCAAACCGAATGAATACGGTCAGGCACACTCGTCTTCAAGTAATTGATGATAGAGTTGTCCCAGTCTTTTAGTAACCGGCCCCCGGTTGCCGTCTCCGATGATCCTGCCGTCCACATGGGAAACCGGTTTTACCCCACCGAACGTACCGGTTACAAATGATTCATCGGCAGAGTATACGTCAATGAGTGAGAAATCTTTCTCAAAAACATCTATGGAGTTTTCTTTGCACAGTTGAATGATATTTCCTCTGGTCACACCATGCAGACAATATTTACCGGTGGAGGTCCACACCTCCCCGTTTTTGACGATGAAAAAACTGGTGGAATTACATGCGGCAACAAACCCGTGGGGGTCAAGCATTAAACCTTCGTCGGCACCGGCAGCATTCACCTGAATGCAGGCCAGAATGCAGTTCATCTTGCTCAACGGGTGGAGTTTGGGGTCCATTACATCCGGCTGTCCGCGTCTTACGTGAACCGTATACAGGTTAAGCGGGTCATCTGCACCGGTGGTCACTTTATATTCCGGTATAATGACAAGTGTCGGATTTCCGATATTCACGCGGGGATTCTGAAAAGGGGTTGCTTTTAAACCTCTTGAAACAATCATCCGAATATGGACATCAGATGTCATGTTATTGGCACGAACCGTTGAATAAACCGCCTCAATGATTTGTTCATCACTCATGTGCAACCGGATGTCGAGAGCCTTGGCATTTTCATTCAGGCGCTCCATATGCTCTTTGACAAAGGCAAGCTTCCCTTTATGGAACCGAAAACTCTCCCACATTCCGTCCCCCAGGAGAAATCCGCTGTCAAACACTGAGATTTTAGCATCTTTTCTCGGAACGATTTCTCCGTTTACGTATATTTTGACATGCTCGTTACGTGCATCAACTTTGAAACTGTGTGTACCGCCCATTTTTAATCTCCTTGCGTGACTATGGTTGAATGTCATCTTTTAATGACAACTTATATATATTGTATGCAATTAAGTTGTCAATAATTTTTTATAATAAAAATTAAATGGTTGTATTGAGATGCGCAAATGTCAACTTTAAAGACTTGAATGATAGTTGACATTATTTCGAAATGGTTGTATAGGTTAATAAAAAGAAACGCAACGGAGCGCTGATGAGAGAACAACCATTGGACCTTATGGGGAAAAATCTGCAGCTTGTAAAGATCCGGGAACTGCTGTCGAAGCAACCGAGAAACAGACTTTTACTTGAAATGATGTTACAAACAACCGCACCCGTTCAAAGTCTTCTCGCCCTGAAAGCCTCAGACCTGAAAGATCTGAAGCAAGGAGCCCTGCTGCCTATAAAATCTGAAACAGAGGATACACCATATATCTTTTCCGCCACTATCAAAAAATATTTTGATCTGTTTTATGAGAAACATACTCCCGGTAACCCGGATTTTATTTTTAGATCAAATAAGGGAAGAAAAGCGCTTTCTAAAACCAGTGTTTCAAGGCTGGTCCGCAAATGGATTAAAGACAGCGGGATCAATTGTGCCGGTTTGCGTGGATTAAGGGCTTTGACCCAGGCGCAGGCAAAAGAGATGTCTGCCGAACAGCCCGGGAAGACAGACGCTTCTCAAAAAGGTTACACACCGCCTAAAATAAACACCATGACCCGTCAGGAAGCCGTTTTTCAGGAATTGGAAAAGGCAATCATCACGGGAAATCTTCGCCCGGGGCAAAAACTTTCTACAGAGGGTATTGCCCGCAGTATGGGAGTCAGCCGTATACCGGTCCGGGAGGCCATGGCAAGACTTGCGGAACGGGGGTTTATCACTACCCAGCCGAAAAAGGGAAGTGTGGTCAATGAGTTGTCAAGGGATAATCTCAAAGAGATTCTTGATCTAAGATTAATGTTAGAGTGTGAAGCGGTGGCAAAAGCGGCTTTAAACATAACGGATTCAACCATAGCTGAACTTGTAAAAACCAATGCTGCATTTACCCGGGCCAGGCGTCAGAACAGAGCAGATGAACTCTTGGACGCAAATCGGAAGTTTCACCTGTTGGCGTATCGTGATTCAAACGCTCCGATTTTAATTGACATTATTAATCATCTCTGGGACAAGGTCAGCCCCTATTATAACATCATGTTTCGCCAGTCCGTTACAACACACCCCAGGCATGGTGTGAATTTTCATGATCATCTCATCAAGGCCTTAAGATGCCGAAATGCAGAAGAGGCAACCTCTTGGCTGAAAACAGACCTCATCCATTCTGCAGAATTTGTATTGGAATTATTTGATCTGCACCAGGCGGGTCAGTCAAAATCGAAAGATCCTTTGAACAGATTTATTTGAAGGGTTTATTTCGTCTTTTAAACTTTTTTCAGTAATCAAAAATCGGTTTCTCTTTTTTGCGATGAAAAGGAACAGAAATTACCAGGTTGAAGTCGGGCAGTAAAATTACTCAATTTGGACTGTAAAAAGATTTAAAGTTCAGATTTCATCGATTCAAAAAAAGAGATAAGCCGCATTCTTTGAAGGTCTTTCTGTTTTTTCAATGGATTCAAGAGACATAACCACGACATCATTGCCATCCATTTTATCAAGGTTTACAATGCCGGTTACTTTGACCCAGTCATCATCGCTAAAACCTGTGGTTCTTTTCTTATCGATAAAGATCCCAACCGGAATGGCATCAGCAGCACAACAGGAAATTAAATATTTAAAAACCAGGGCGTAGCCTTCATTATTTTCCGTCGACTGGTGCAGCAGACCCTGGATGGAGACCTGTTTTCCGCTGTAAGATGCCCAGTTGCGGAAAAGCTGCGACAGTTTTACATCCATCGGCATACCTGTTTTCCGGGCTTCAGCTTCCTCTGAAAAAGACTTGGATTCAGGCGGGTTGAGATTCGGAGACATCAGCGTCCGCTTTGTCAGGGCATAGCTGCTCAATGTTTGATTCCCGGTTAAAAAGATAAAAGCAACCGGCATCAGGATAATCAAACCGTTCATTATTTCTGAAATTTTAAGTCTGCCAGGGGGGGTAAACATCCCGCTGATAAAGAAAGCAGAGCAGATGAAAAGACCGGCATAAATTAAAAAAACGAATTCGGGTTTGAGAAATAATGTATAATTGTCATCGATAATCAGGTAGATAAATGTTCCGATCCAGATGAGCAGTACGATGCTGAGAAAATTGAACGCTCGGCCCATTTTTTTTAATACTGAAAAAGCCATTGTGAAAACTCCAGAAAAAGCATGGTTGTGCCAACCATAAAGAGTGTGATCAGCGTCAATGTGATGATCATTTTTTTGGAAAAAACGGTCAGGTACATGAGAATCAGCTTAATGTCCAGCATGGGGCCTAACACCATGAAGGACAACTGAGCGGAAAGCGGTATGCCAAGGGGTTGAAAAGACGCGCTGATAAATGCATCGGCTTCGCTGCACAAATTAAGCATGACAGCAAGGGTCATCATCAAAAAGATGGCACTGAACGGATTTGTCATCACTGCCATAAGTGCCTGGCGAGGTACAAACGTCTGAAGGGCAGCAGCGATGAATACCCCGATAATTAAAAATTTGCAGATATCATAAAAGTCTTGTGCGCTATGGGATAACGCTCCCATTAAACGGTTTTTCAGACTGCCCTGTTCTCCTTCAGTATGGTGATGGTGGTCATGACCGCAGCCGCAATCCTGTAGGGTCGGATTCTCTACCAATGCCTGCTGCCGGGTAAACAGTCTGTCAATCAGAATCCCAACAGCTATAGCAATACCATACCCGGCAAATAATCTTAAAAACGCCACATCCCATGAAAAGGAATAGGCCACCAGGGTGGAGGCAAACACCAGGGGGTTGACTATGGGACCCCCCAGAAGAAAGGCAATTGCTGCACCCAGAGGCATGCCCTTGCTCAAAAGGCGGCGGACGACAGGCACAATGGCACATTCGCAGACTGGAAATATGAAACCGAGTGCCCCCGCCAGAACAATGGATAAGGTCCTGTTTTTAGGAAGAAGTTTGATCAATGCGTCTCTGGAAACAAACACCTCGATTAATCCGCCGATCAAAGCGCCGATCAGCATGAAAGGGAATGCCTCTAAAACGATTGAACTGAATATGATGGAAAAGGTCGTGATTGCATCCGGTTCAGTATGAAAAAAGAGAATATAGGGGCCGAAAATGAGAAAGGCGATCTGGGCATAGAGGCTTTTTGTAATTTTATTGGAGGCCTTTCCGTGGATTTGATTGCTGTGGCTGCCGGATATTACGGGAAATGGCTGTTCAAGAGAATTAAAATCTTTGGTTTTCATTGAAGTTACTTCTTAATCTTTTAGCTGAATACGTTTTCAGAGGCCTGCGCATATGTGGAAATCATCATTTTTTGATCAAAAAAACATGTAATCAAACAGATTTTAAATCATCCCGGTTAAATTACCCCGATATTAAAAAAATGTAAACAAATTGCATAATAATAGAAACACACTTATGCGTTTTATTCAACAACGTTTTTTAATCAGGATAATGAAAGGCGTTTTAATACGGCAAATTGTCGTGACATGAAAGAGGTTGGTACTCTATATCATCCGGTCTGTCTTTCCAGAATAAAAGCAAAAAGTGTTTGCAGACTGTTTTCCCAACGGATCGCTATGAGCATCGCTTCAGACAGCCCGTTCTAACCCGCTGTTGAATGAAGGATTTTGGCCTTGTCATAAACAGAAAATGCAATTATATTGCATTTTATTATGCCGCGTTGTGGTGGCATTCTTTCATAACCGAAAAAGGAGGGATGTAAAATGAATAAGGTGCTGATATTAATAACTTTACTATCTGTTTTTTTAATGGGCCCGGCAAATGCTGATAACAAGTTGCCCGTATTCGTCAGTATTGTCCCGCAAAAATATTTTGTGCAACAAATTGGCCAAAATCTGGTTGATGTAGAAATTATGGTCCAACCCGGTGCCAGTCCTGCCACCTATGAACCCAAACCCCGGCAAATGGCAGAACTTTCAAAAGCCAAACTCTATTTTTCCATTGGTGTTCCCTTTGAAAAGACGTGGCTGAAAAAAATCTCTGCCGCCAATCCTGATATGAAAATCATTCACACGGACCACGGCATAGAAAAGATTGAAATGAAGGGGCATCACCACCATCATCATGGAGAAGAGGACCATCATCACAAGGATTCTAAAGAACACCATCATGATGCACATGACCATCACGAAAAAGAGGCTCACCATGACGAAGACCATCACGACCATACCGGCCTTGACCCGCATATCTGGACATCACCGGCACTGGTAAAGATCCAGGCAAAGACCATCCTTAAGGCACTCCAGGCAGCAGATCCGTCAAATAAAAAAGAGTATGAGGCAAACTATAATTCATTTGCAGTGAAAATTGATGCATTGGATCAAGAGCTGAAAGAGATTTTTGCAGGAAAAAAAGGGATGCAGTTTATGGTCTTTCATCCGGCATGGGGTTATTTTGCCCATGATTACGGACTTAAACAGGTTCCCATTGAAATCGAGGGAAAAGATCCCAAACCGGCCCAGTTGAAAGAATTAATCAAGCATGCAAAGGAAGACGGCATCAAGGTCATTTTTGTCCAGCCGCAGTTTTCGACCAAAAGTGCCCAGACCGTTGCCCGTGAAATCGGGGGGCAGGTGGCGTTTGCAGACCCGCTGGCAGCGGACTGGATGGGAAATCTGCGGATGATAGCGGATAAATTTAAGTCGGCCTTAAAATGATAATAATCTAGACAGGGCCTTAAGAA
>JANQML010000384.1 GCA_028280105.1 Desulfobacula sp.
GGTTCCTCCCTGCAGAGTATGGCTGATACGCCCTCAGTCGTCACGCCTTGTCGCCTTGCATCCGGCACCGTATGGTGGCCAGGGAGGCGGTGCAACCCAGGGCCCACATGCGAAACAAAAATTTGATGGTGGATTTGGGCTGATCTCATTTAAAAACAAACCGTCTTTTTACTTTTCTGCCGTTTGGTAATTTACAGTCTTCCAGGCGATGCTTGCGATTATCGGTTCGGTCTGAAAAGATCTTCTTCCGGCGGGATATCCCCTGCAGCGTTAGGACAGGTTTTCAAATTTCTCTTTGATATCAAGCCAGTCCCGGCACCGGTGCACATTGGC
This sequence comes from Desulfobacula sp., assembly GCA_028280105.1. Classification (GTDB taxonomy): domain Bacteria; phylum Desulfobacterota; class Desulfobacteria; order Desulfobacterales; family Desulfobacteraceae; genus Desulfobacula. Next base: position 334 of record JANQML010000384.1, read on the forward strand.
GTTAAAGGAAAAAGACCGGTTCCACGGCCGGTCCACAAGCGCCACCTGCAGCCCCATCTCTTCGCTCAAAAAGCGGGCCATGGCGCCTGAATCCTCAACCGCCAGATCAAAATTCTGTCTGGACAATGCTTCAAGGGTCAGGGATGAATCGCCTCGGGACGATTTCCGGTTGTATTTATCAACAATTGAAAAACCGTGAAATTTGAAATCATGTTTTTTCAGCCATTCAAGCGAAACCGGTTGTGCTACAGCCGGCCTTCCCGTGAGAACATTGATCCGGTATCCCTTGTCATGCCACAGGTCCAGCAGGTGCTTGGCTCCGGCCGCAGGTTTGTGCCGGATCATTTCATCCGGATCATGGATGCTCTCAAAAAAACGGCTGTATTCATCATCGGAAAGATCCAGCGACGTTTTTAAATCAAAGGCCGTGATCTCTTCATAGTCTGCTTTTTTACCAAAATCCCGTTCCAGGATATTTAGAAAGGTCTGGTTGCTTTCACACAGAACATCATCCATATCAATATATATAGAAACCATTGATCACCTGTATTGTTAAATAGAATTCTCTATTGATTTACCATATTTACTGGAATCAGGCCAATCATTAAAAACATGCTAATCCCATTTTAACCAAAAACAAAAATCTTGAAATAAGGTTGAAACTCTGATATCTATATCAGGTTTTTGATGCGCGCCCGTAGCTCAGCTGGATAGAGTACCTGACTACGAATCAGGGGGTCGGGCGTTCGAATCGCTCCGGGCGCGCCACTAACAACAAGGCTTTCAGGATTTTGGTTGAAGGCCTTTTTAATTTGTTAGTAGCTATTTTTTCCATTTTTCGGGCAAAGCGAAATGTAACGGGACAGGCAATATAGCAAAATTAAAATTTTTAAATCAAGAAAATAATTTTAAAATTCCATAGCTTTTCTAAAATTTTTAGGATTGATGATAAGGATTTTATCCCAGTTATGATCTTTAACTACACCAGGATCAATATTAAGTTCTTTTTCACTAAGCCCATATCCGATATTATCGACTAAAGCTAACCACCAAATTTCATATTTCTCCCTGAATTTTTCTACCTTTTTAAGTTTCTTATTTGAACAAAGCTCTAAATTTTTTTCCATTTCTGAAAAAACCCATCCCCCACGGTTTAAATCCAAAATTCCACCCATATTGAAGAATTTTTCCATTGGCTTGCTTGCAGGAGAAATCTTTATTGTTAGATTTTCAATTATTTTTAATTCGATTTTTTCATTCTTGGGATTATCATAGAATTCACTCAGCATTTCTTTAAGTTTCTTCTTTACTATTTTAAAATCTGGTAAAGGTCTTTTGAATTTAAGACGTACAAAGTAGCTTTTATCTATTGGTTGATAATCAAATTCAGATAAAATTTTGATAATGCTATCATATAAAGGAATTCTGACTTCTTCCAATCCCTTGAATTTAACTTCTTCCATTTTTTTTAATTTATCGTCTTCAATAACAACATTTTGATTTAACCTACGCACCTCTATTGCTATCTTTTTGCTAAGCAAAAAATCAGGTGGAATGTTTCCATCGGGTTCATGTTCAATGTTTTTGTAGCCTTGAGCCTTTAAATATTTTTCAACAATTTTTTCTTGCTCATCCATTTTTGATTTCTTTAGATTTAACATGTTTAACTATCCAAATCTGTATAATTTGATTAACAAACAAAAACTTATCAATGCCTTTTAATTATGTAAAGAATTCAAAAGGAATAGGTTTCTCATAATAAAATTTGCCACAATTATAAATTTTGGATAATCAACTCATTCACTTTTTTAAGTTGTTTTTGGTTGACGCTATATAATAAGGAAATTTCGGGGACATAACGCGATTATTTTGTTAAATAATTCATCAATCCAGGTATAGTTCCGAACATGGCACGAATGAAAAGAATCGTCGTTCCCGATGCCCTCACCACATTGTCCAAAGGGACGTTCGATCCATGGATGTTTTTTTCAAGGAAACCGACTGAATAGTGTATATTAATTTCCTGAAGGAACAAAACGTCGGGTTCGGGTTGACCATACTGGCATATTGCCTGATGGCGAACCATATTCAACCTTCTTGCGGTTCCTGATAAAAAAGACAACCGTGCCAAAGCGGTTGGAGAAGCCCACCGTCAGCATACACGAATGATCAATTTCAGGGTAAATGTTCGTGGATTCCTTTTTCTGGGGCGGTTTTCATCCTGTCCGGTACGAGACCAATAGATACTTGATTTTCTTAAGTAATTGATGGATTTTTAATTGATAAAAAATATGCGCCTGTCTAATCTCGTAGTTTTCATGACGGGGAAAGAAATTCCAATCCAACATATTGTTTAAAATTTGGAGGAAATCATGTCTGTTTTAAACCGATTCATTACGGCCCATTGCATTGATTTTTTTAATTGCCATACAGGCTTGGGTTTATGCCGGGGAGGTTTCGGTTATATCCGATGACGGGGTTACGATTCATTACCTGTATAAAGGCAAAGGAGATCCGACACTTGTTTTTGCACACGGCTGGAGCTGCGATACCGGGTATTGGCAGGACCAGATCGACTACTTTTCAAAAACAAGACAGACGGATGTGGCCGCACTTCGGGCAATTGCGCCTGGTTTTAGTGTTAACTCATGAAGGGCGCGGGTCATTTTGTCGCCCAGAAGAGGCCTGAAACGTTTAACCACTTGCTGGATGAGTATTTGAGAGTCCTTACACCGGTTAAAACAGAGGCTATACCCGTTTGATAATGACCAGGGTCAGGTCGTCCGTGGGTTTTTGACCGCCTCTAAACTCTTTGATCTCTTTGAAGATGGCGGTGACCATGGTGTTGGCATCCTGGCCGGCATACGCTTTGACGGCCTGTCTGAACCGGTCTTTGCCGAACATCTCCCTGTCCGGGTTTTGGGATTCCCAGATGCCGTCCGTACCGATAACAATCATTTTTCCTTTGGTGAAATTCGGATAGACCTGTTCACGGTAGTCCAGGGTATCATCCACGCCAAGGGCCGGCCCTTTTCCCATGAGGGTTTCGAATCGGTCGGCATCGGGATCATAGATCATTGCCGGATCATGGCCGGCCCTGACCCAATGGAAGTTTTCCGTTGACGGGTCCAGGGAGATATAGAACAGGGTCATGAACCGGCCGGAGTCTATGACATCGTTGGAGAGATGCCGGTTCATATCCGTAATGATCTGGGCGGCATCCCCGGGCTGGGCTGCCCGCATTCTCAAAAATCCCCGGGCGGTTGTCATGAAAAGGGCTGCATCCACCCCGTGGCCGGTGATGTCTCCGACAACGATGTTCACCGGTTCCCTGGTTTTACCCCGCATGATATAGTCGAAATAGTCTCCGCCGATTTCATCACAGGATTCGCTTTTTCCGGCAATATCAAACCCGTTGATATTGGGCTGGGTCCGGGGCAGCAGGCTTTTCTGGACTTCCCCGGCCAGTTCCAGGGCTTTTTTATGTTCGGTCATGTCCGTGATAAAGGCCATGGTTCCCAAAAGTTGGTTGGTATCACTGGTCAGGGGACTGCTGTGAACAAGAATGGGAATAATTTGTCCCTGTTTTTTGATGAACTGCCCTTCAATGGCACGGACTTCTCTTTCCAGCAGATCTGTCCGGTTCAGCCGGATATACTCTCTGAAGGCCGGTGAAGCGATTTGGGAGAGGGGACGGCCGATCAGATCGTCGCGGCGGTACCCCACCAGAGAACAGAAGGTATCGTTCATGTCCATGATCGCCAGGTCTTCATCCATGAGGATAAATCCCTGGGCAGAGGTAGACACGATTCGGCGGTACTTTTCTTCACTTTGCGCCAGTTTGAGTTCAAATTCTTTCCGTTCGGTAACATCCACCAGGACACCCTGGTTAAACCGGGGCTCGCCGTTTTCATCCGGGATGACAGATGTCCGGTCTTCAAGCCAGCGGGTCTCACCGCTGCGGGTGACAATCCGGTAGATCTGATTATAGGTGTCAATATTTTTTTCAGCATAGCGGGCAATCTCCTCCCCTACACGGTCTGCATCCTCTTTATGAATAATATCCTTAAACATGAGCGTTCCGTTGAGCAGCGTTTCGGCCTCATAACCGAAACGGCTGATATTATCGGACACATAGATCAGTTTCGGATCATCCCCGGCTTTTCTCCGGAACAATACCACCGGGCTGTTGTCGATGATTACCTGTGCCATTTCCAGCGCCTCTGACTGGCTTACGGGCGGTTGGGCCGGGTTGTCTTTACTGTTATCATCCATGGGAAACCCTTTTTTGTTTTGTTAATCGCACCACTCTGATTACTGTGATAGTAAACGGTTTTAAAGACTTGTCAATGGATGGAAATAAACCCTGATCCACCATACGGTCTCGCCTGCTGCGTTGCCTGCGGTCGTTCCTCCCTGCGGAGTATGGCTGATACGCCCTCAGTCG
>JANQML010000386.1 GCA_028280105.1 Desulfobacula sp.
TCTAAAATGGAACCCATTATCAAACGGTTTCTCTCAAGCAGAGGTATCCATATAGAACTGTGCACCCGCATCACCGGTGTGGAGATGGACAGGGGCAGAATTACTGCGGTAAGCGGAATAAAAGAAAAAAAGGATATCAGGTTCGAGGCAGATGCCTTTATTGAAACCACCGGTTCAGGCGGGCCTCAGATCAATTGCAAAAAATACGGCAAAGGATGTGCCATGTGCATTTTAAGATGCCACTCCTTTGGGGGGCGTGTCAGCATCGCCGCAAAAGCAGGTGTTGAAGAAATTAATGGTAAAAAAGGCGATCAGATCGGCGCATTCAGCGGGTCATGCAAATTGCATAAAGAGTCACTGGCGCCGGATCTGCTAGAGCGATTAAACAGGGATGGCGTTGCCGTGCTGCCGTTGAATGAAGAACAGCGGCTCAAAGGAAAACTCTCATTAAAGGCGTGCCAGCAATATGCCATTGCTGATTTTGAAAATAATGTTATTCTGCTGGACACCGGACACGCCAAGCTCATGAGCCCCTATTTCCCGCTTGATGAACTCAGAAAAATTCCAGGCCTGGAAAATGCGCGATTTGAAGATCCCTACGCCGGAAGCATGGGCAATTCCATCCGGTATATCGGTATGTCGCCGCGGGATGATGCATTAAAGGTAGATGGCATTGACAACCTTTTTTGTGCAGGTGAAAAAGCAGGGGCCCTGGTGGGGCACACGGAAGCCATCTGCACGGGTACGCTGGCAGGTTTTAATGCGGTGAAAAAAGTAAAGGGCGACACCCGGCTGGTACTTCCCAAGGAGACAATTCTGGGTGATACCTTAAGTTATGTCCGCGAACAGGTGAAAACCCCGGAAGGGTTGTCGCTTAAATTCACCTTTTCAGGGTCAGTTTTATTTGAACGCATGAAAGAGAAAAATATGTATCAGACAGATACGGATGCAATTGTAAAATCGGTTGAAAAAGCCGGTTTAAAAGGAGTGTTCGCTTAATTCCCGGACCTGGGGGGAGCATATTTTATCTGCATATGCAGGCCAAAGGTACTTAAATATTAAAGGTGCCTAGAATATTAAAAAAGGAGGAGGAAGATGAAAAGGTATGGTCGTTTACTATTAATGGCAGTCTTTGTGGTTGTTCTTGCATCAACCAGCTCATTTGCCGGCATCAGTATCAATATTGCCCTGGGATCAGAGCCGACAACACTTGATCCCCAGCTTCGTGAGGATGGTGGCGAGCGGGCGGTGAATGATAATATCTATGACACCGTCTTAACCCGGACACCCGATGGTGAGCTGATTCCATCCCTGGCAGCTGCCATGCCCCTGCTGGTTAACCCGACGACCTGGGAGGTAAAACTGAAGTCAGGCATAACATTTCACAATGGGGAGGTCATGAATGCAGATGCGGTTGTCTACACTATCAACAGGGTGATTGATCCGGATTACAATTCGGAACAGATCTCTTTTTTTTCAACCATAAAAGGGGCTTCAAAGGTGGATGATCTGACACTGCATGTAATGACCGACGGATCTGATCCGATTCTTCCATCACGGCTGTACTGGCTGAAGGTGGTTCCCCCCAAACATTCCAAGGATCCCAGGTTTATGGAAAAACCCGTGGGTACAGGTCCTTACAAAATGGTCAGCTGGAAACGGGGCCAGAGTATCCGGTTAAAACGAAATGACAATTACTGGGGAAAAGCACCGCAGATCGAAATAGTGAACTACAGCTTTATTGAAGAGCCCGGCACAAGGCTTGCCGGGCTCATGGCAGGTGAAAGCGACCTGATCACCAACCTTCTGCCTGAATTTACAAAACAGGTTCCCAAATCCGTACACATCCTCGGCCTGGAGCATCCCATTTTAATCCTGAATGCAGACAGTGGCGTGACCAAGGACGTCCGCGTCCGCCAGGCACTTAATTATGCCGTTGACAAGGAGGCGCTTGCAAAAGGGCTGTTTGAAGGATTTGCCCAGGTTGCCCAGGGGCAGTTATTGAGTCCGTCATTCTTTGGTTTTAACAAGGACGTCAAGGCCTATCCCTATGATCTTGCCAGGGCAAAACAGCTGATCAGGGAAGCCGGTGCCGAAGGTGCAACCGTGGAGCTGGTCGGTACCAGCGGACGATGGCTGAAGGACAGGGACCTGGTTGAAGCTGTTGCCGCTTACTGGGAAAAAGCAGGAATCAAAACAAAAGTCCGTATTTTTGAATTCAATGAGTACTTAAATCGTCTGTTTGATAGAAAAACCAGAGCCGATGCCATTTTTGTCACCTCTTCCAATGAGCTTCTGGATGCAGACAAAAGTTTTTCTGCCTATTATAAAGCAGGCGGTATCGGATCATCCAATACAGATGCCGATCTTGCGGCATTAATTGATGAAGCCAGATCGGAAATTGATGTTGCCAAACGTGAAAACCTCTATCATCAGGCGGTAAAACTTGCCCATGATCAGGCCTATTTTGTATGGCTCTTAAATATCGAAGATATATACGGCCTGAGTAAACGCCTGGATTGGGCCGGCAGAGTAGACTCCCGGCTCCTTGTTCAAGAGATGAAAGTGAAATAGACATGGGAAGATTTATTCTCAGACGCTTGATTCAGGGGGTGATTGTAATCATGGGGGTGACGATAATCGTTTTTATTGTCACTCGCATGGTGGGTGATCCGGTCAAGGTCATGCTGCCTCTGGAGTCCACTGTTGAGCAGCGCGCAGCCTTTGAAAAAAAGTTGGGACTGGACCGCCCTATTTATGTCCAGTTTGTCGATTTCATGGGTGATATTGCACGGCTTGATTTTGGCGATTCCCTGTGGCAGCACCGGCCGGCAATGGAAATTGTCTTTGAAAAACTGCCCATGACCATTTTACTCACCGCGGTGGGCATCGGCTTTGCCTCCATCATTGCCATACCCATGGGAATCATTGCTGCACTGAAGCCCGGGGGCATTGTGGACCGGATCACTGTTTTTGGCAGTCTTTTGGGACTTTCAGTTCCGCAATTCTGGTTGGGGCTGCTGTTTATCGTACTGCTGGCGGTTCAGTTTCGCATTTTGCCGACATCTGGTTCTGCAACGCCAAGCCACCTTATTATGCCGGCCTTGACAATGGCGCTTCCAACCCTGGCACGGCTGGTCATGCTGGTGCGCTCCTCCATGATTGACGAACTCAACCAGCAGTATGTCAAAACCAGTTTTGCAAAGGGCCTGCCTTTTTTCAGGGTAGTGGGTGTTCATGCACTCAGAAATGCGTCGCTTCCGGTGATGACGCTGATCGGCTGGGAGGTGATCCGGGCCCTGTCCGGTTATTCTGTAGTGGTTGAAACAGTGTTTGCATGGCCGGGGATCGGTCTTACAGTGATCCAGGCCATTGAAAGGGAAGATCTGATTCTGGTCCAGGCAATCGTTTTTACAGTGGCCATTTTCGTTGTATTAATCAATATAGGAATGGATTTTATCTATAAATTGATAGATCCGAGATTAAAGCTGACATGACAATGACACAACCGAATGAATTAGAGCAGGCAATAATGGAAAACAGATATGAATGGCGCAGCAGGCTCAAAGAGCTGGGTCAGGAGTTAAAGCGGGACAAGGCCGGACTGATTGGTGTGATCCTTATGCTGGCCCTGATTCTGATGGCTCTGTTTGCACCGTATATCTCCCCCCATGATCCTGCTGAGCAGGATCTGACAGCCCGCCTTGTCCCGCCTTTTTGGTATGAAAAAGGGTCTATGACGCATATCTTGGGGACAGATCATCTGGGGCGGGATGTTCTGTCACGATCCATTCACGGATCCCGTGTCTCGCTCTGGGTGGGCACATCAGTGGTTCTGCTTGCAGGGGGATTCGGGGTGATCATGGGGCTGATGGCCGGCTATCTCGGAGGGCGTACAGACGCCTTTATTATGAGATGGATAGATACACAGGTTGCCTTTCCGGGCCTGCTGCTGGCACTGATTATTTTATCGGTTATCGGACCGAGCCTGACCACTGTGGTTGTGGTACTCTCCCTGAACGGGTGGATGGTTTATGGCCGCATGACAAGAAGTGCCGTGCTGTCCATAAAGCAGTCTCCCTATGTTGAGGCTGCCGAAATCGTTGGGGGACGATGGCCCCGCATCATTTTTCGCCACATACTGCCAAACCTGACGTCACCCCTGTTAACCCTGGCTATCCTGGAGTTTGCCCGCATTGTTTTGGCAGAGGCGGCCCTCTCCTTTTTAGGTTTAAGTATCCAGCCGCCGGCCACCTCATGGGGACTGGATGTGGCTGTGGGTAAGAACTATATGTTTATGGCATGGTGGCTGGTGACGGTCCCGGGCTGTGCCATAGGGGTTATGGTGCTGGCAATAAATCTTGTGGCCAGCTGGCTGCGGTTGATCTCGGACCCGCAGGAGCGTGAGAAACAGTTTGCACGGCATATGGCAGGCGCAATGAGGAAAAATTTACAGCTGAAAATTAAAAAGGAGTCCTTAGGGTCATGAAAGCATCGCAAAACGTTCCGCTCCTGGAGGTCAAAGACCTGGTGGTCAACTTCTATACAAGGGGCGGCATTGTTCAAGGTGCACGGGGTGTGAGCTTCCATGTCGGTTATGGGGAGACGCTGGGTATTGTCGGTGAGTCAGGATCAGGTAAAAGTGTATCGGTCCAGGCAGTCATGGGGTTGATTACAACGCCGGGTTACATTGAGTCCGGTGATATACGGTTTAAAGGCATGTCCCTTTTGGACAGGGCCGGCCAAAAATTTGTCCGTCAAGTCCGCGGGAAAAAAATATCCATGATCTTTCAGGATCCCATGACCTCCCTAAACCCTGTTTTTACCATCGGCACACAGATTACAGAGGTGCTTCATCACCATATGGGCATGGATAAGCACCAGGCAAAGAAACGTGCCGTCGAACTCCTTGGACTGGTGGATATTAATGCCCCTGAAAAACGGTTGAAACAGTATCCGCACGAGATGTCGGGCGGCATGCGGCAACGTGTGATGATCGCCATTGCCCTGGCCTGCGAACCCCAGCTGGTTATTGCGGATGAACCCACTACTGCCCTTGATGTAACGATCCAGGCCCAGATCCTGGACCTGTTGACGGATCTTCAAAAACGGCTGAATGTGTCAGTTATTCTTATTACCCATGACCTGGGTGTCGTGGCCCAGATGTGTCACAGGGTTGCCGTGATGTATGCCGGACAGATTATTGAGGTCGGTGAAGTCGATAAGATTTTTGCCGATCCGATTCACCCGTATACAAGAGGATTGATCAGGGCAACACCAAGTCTGGAAAATGTTACCGAGCGCATGATATCCATTGACGGCGCACCCCCAGACCTTATCTCACCACCGCCCGGATGTGCGTTTTCACCCAGGTGTGAGCATGCAAAAGAGCGTTGCAAAAAATCTCAGTCAATGGCGGCCGCTGGTGATGACCGTTTTGTATGCTGTAATTGTGCTGTGGAAAATCTATAGCTGATATAAAATTTATAGCAGGTCCTCAGTCCGGTAATATAATCCATTGTCAACTATAGAATGGCCTTGGAATGATCAACGTTCAGAAAGGTAAAAGAAATGATTGAATCCACCCGGTCCGAATCTGTGAATTCTCCCCTTGTTCAGGTAAAAAATTTAAGTGTCTATTTTGATGCAGGCCGCGCAGGTTTCTGGGGACAGAAAAGATTGAAAGTTCATGCAGTAGAAAATCTAACTTTAGATATTTATCCCGGTGAGACCCTTGGCCTGGTCGGCGAATCCGGTTCCGGGAAAAGCACAACCGGCAGGGCAATACTCAGGAGAGTTCCAGCCAGCAGCGGTTCAATTTTTTTTAAGGGAAATGATATTACCAATACCAACCGTGAGCAGATTCGCTCATTGAGCAGAAACATGCAACTGGTTTTTCAAGATCCATATGCCAGTTTAAACCCACGGCTTAAGATAATTGATATTGTAGCAGAACCGTTACTGGTGCATGGAATGGTTAAAAACCTTAAGGAAGCGGCAGAGGAAGTTGCAAGGCTTCTGGCGCTGGTCGGATTACCGGCAGACGCTGCAGCACGCTATCCCCATGCATTCAGTGGCGGCCAGCGCCAACGTGTGGGAATTGCGCGTGCTCTGGCACTGAATCCGCAATTTATTGTGGCTGATGAACCGGTAAGTGCATTGGATGTCTCTATCCGGGCCCAGATCGTCAACCTGCTGCAGGACCTTCAGGTTGAATTCGGACTTGCATATCTTTTCATTGCCCATGATCTTGCCGTAGTAAGGCATATATCACACCGAATTGCCATTATGTATGCCGGCAAAATAGTTGAACTGGCTGACCGGGATTTAATTTATGATTCGCCGGTACATCCGTATACAAAAGCCCTGTTATCAGCAGTTCCCATACCGGATCCGCCTGTTCAAAGGGCGCGGAAACGGATTACTTATACCGGAGAGGCACCTGACCCGCTAAACCCGCCCCAAGGATGCCGTTTTCAATCAAGATGTCCCCATGCTGATCAGCGCTGCCGCCGGGAAGAACCCCCTATGACCCTTCGCAGGAAAGGTCAATCGGCTGCCTGCTGGAACAGATAATTGTTTTTTGTTCTCTCAAACGGATGAAAACCTTGTGTTGATGCGTCTGATTGGCGAGCAGTACATGAGGCATCCGGAATTCGGTTATTTCAGATACTATAATGGCGAATGCAAACATTCGGCACTGGACAAACACCCCCCGGCTGAGGTATTCATGAATGGCTCTGTCAAAAAAGAGGGCCATAAGGAATCCGGAATCTGCATTGAAAGAATCCAAGGCAGCAGAACGGGCGGCTCTCAGGTCACCTGTATTACAAAACAAGGGACCGCAGTTTCCACTTAAGAAATCGTGTTTCGTGATCTAAAATTGGGAGTAGACGCATGGAAATAGAAGCCACAATTAATTTTTTAAAGGAAATCGAGAAATTCAAGACCTGTGAAAGAACATGCCAGACAACGCGTGACGGCAGGGCTGAAAGTGACGCAGAGCATTCCTGGCATTTAGCTGTTTTCCTGATTCTGCTTGAAAACAAACTTGACAATATCGATTTTGCCAAACTTTTAAAGATCGCATTAATTCATGATTTGCCAGAAATTTATGCAGGTGATACCAACCCGTATCGGGGTGATACAAATAATAAAGAAGAGAAAGAAAAAAAAGCAGCTGAAAGACTATTCTCAATGTTACCTGAATCAGCAGCAAAGGACCTCTCATCTTTATTTGATGAGTATATAGACCAAAAATCACTTGAGTCCAGAATTGTAAAATCAGCTGATAAATTAATGCCTCTCATTCAGAATCTGTGTACCAATGAGCGTCATTCTTCATACAGAAAATTGAATGTTGAATACGGTGAAGTTCTGGAATACATGAACAAGTATTTTTCTGGTGGAGTGCTTGAAAAATTCTATCAAAGCCTGCTATCGGAAGCTCATGATAATGGTGTTTTTTCAGAGTCTGAATCAAAGGCATAGCAGGGCTTTTACAGCGAAAGTACAAAAAGCCGCACCCGCTGAAAAACAACGTTCACCTGTAACCGGAAAAGGAAAAAATCATCGCTGCAAAGACCTTTCAAAAGTCAGGGTATTTAAAATTTGAAAATTTTAATTGCGGAAAATGATGAAGCCCATCAAGAGATCTATGAAATCCTAATGCAGGACTGGGGGTTTGATTATGATATGATTTCCAATGGCCGGCAGGCGTTTGATTTAGCCAAAGCCAATGAAGGTGAATATGACCTGTGCCTGATGGACATTGATATGCCCGTCATGGATGGTTGGGACGCCGCAAAATTAATCCGGCAGAAGTTAAAATACTTTCCGATCGCGGCTCTAACAGCCAATCCCTGGTTCAATGACAGATATTTGGAAATAGGAATGGATGATTACATAGAAAAGCCGTATGATATGGATCAACTTTATAAGAGAATCAAAGAACTGACGGTGAAATCTAAAATAGTTTATTTTAAAGACGATTCTGTTCAAATAGGAAAGGAGATGCCGATGGATCAGCAGCATGCACAGGAATTAAGGGATCTTGCAAAGAAAAATTTGCGCAAAGTGAAATTTTTTGATAGCCCGGCAAGTTCCTTAATCGTTCATAAAAATGTCACAAACAAAATATCACACGATTTTAATGTAAAAAGACAATTGTTAACAACATTCATCAACCGCGACCCAGACAAACCAACCCGTTGTGAACTATACAAAGAAAGCAACTACCTTATGCCCCAAACATACATCACAGAGGAAGAATGCAACAATCTGATTGAGCAGGAAGATGCGGAATTAGAAAAATACCCGGAATTGTCTCTCACTGACAAAGAGGGAAAGTAGTCGATAGAAGTGAATATAAGGAGGCGGTAATAAATTGCCGAAAAAAGCAAATCTTGAATTTACATCAGGTACCAGTGTATCTGTCCCTGCAACATTCTGGCACGGTGACGAATCAAAACATGCCCCTGACGTTATCGCCTTGGAATGTGAATTTGCCACATTCTGTTATTGTTCAAAAAAACTGAATTTATCCTCAGCAGGAGTTTTTGTGATTAGCGACACAGAAAAGCAAGATTTACTCGATCACTCCCGCCCCTCTCCACATCCAAGAATTATCCAAGGAATTCAGGCAATAAAAAAAATTTAACATAATCCAATCGATAAAATCGGCATTGAACCGCTGAGTGTCACCAAACTCAGCTCTATGTTATCCTGATTCGAAAAAAATTTAAATTTCTGAGATTACACGGTTTAGTATGTAATAAATTTACTGTTGCATTTTCGATCCGATAATGATTATGTCCAAGAAAGTTGATCAAAGGTAATTGACCCCGGCCTATCTCCATTTATTCGGATATAATTCAAATAATCTGGATATACGGATAGCTCTGTTCGATAATAAAAGGATAAACGGAATCACACATCATATTGTTAGCTATCATTAATTAATCGGAGATCCAATTGAATTTCCCATCAGAAAGACTACGAAGAAGAAAAGAAGCGTTCCAGATATTAAATGAGTTCAAAGAAAGCCCAAAGCAAGCTTTAATCATACATTACTCTTGTGAAAGCTTTTATGAGAGGCCCAATGGTTCGTCTCCACGAATAACGTCAATCGCAGTCCGTAACTGGGGGTCTGGACAAACATATTCATTTTCTATTCACCAGCAAGCGGAACGACAGCAGAAAAGTATAGAAGATTTAGAAACTGAATATGATGTGTTTGAAAAGGAAATGCTTTCTGAATTCTATCAGTTCGCCGAAAAACACGATCGCTATTTCTGGATACATTGGAACATGAGAGATATAAACTATGGTTTTCCAGCTTTAGAACATCGTGCAAAAGTGCTTGGTACAAATCCATTTATGATCCCCGAAGAAAAAAGAATCGATTTGGCAAGAACTCTCATAGATCTTTTTGGCGTAAGGTATATTGGTCATCCTCGAATATCAAAATTGCTGGAAAAAAATAAAATTACCCACCCTGATTTTTTAACTGGTCAGGAAGAAGCTGATGCCTTCGATGCCAAAGAGTATGTAAAACTTCATCAGTCAACGCTTAGAAAAGTGGATGTCTTTTCAAATATTTTAGGCAGAATTTTAGATGGCAGTCTAAAAACAAGTGGGAAATGGAAGGAAATATATGGTGGATATCTTCCTTGGTTTACCGAATTTATTAGAACGCATTGGTTGGTTTCGTTGGTCGGTCTAATTGCTGCTGCTTTAGGAATACTACAAATAGTCGCGGGCATTTTCTCTGATAGCTAACAAATGTCTTCGGCACGGTCACTAATCCTTTATTTGTTATATTTACTTCGATCGAAATTGCTCTTTATAATAATTATAGATCGGTAAGGCCATATCAAAGAAATTAAATAGTTTTTGTTCAATACGACCTAAATATTTATCTAACTCTCGTTTTTTGTCTCTTAAATAGTTTTCAATTATTTTTTCCAACTGCTTAGAGTCTACAAAACTCTCTTTCCCACTTTCTTTCGATAGATGGTCTGCATGAATAACCATCGTCAGTTTATCATGTAAATCTTCAGTATATCTATCATGATGTATTACCATGTTTCTGACCAAACGATATTCATTACAAGTTTTGTTTATTGCTTTGAGTTTATTGTCCAAATTAAAATTTTTCACATGATCATTGGTTACAATCAAGGCATGATTAATAGAATCATTACTGATACCGAGATTGAATAGCTTATTCGTAAATATCAAAGTTCGATCATATATTCCTTGAACTCTAATAATGCTATTTTCAATCAACATTTCTATCCATGCATCTTTCGATTGGCCATCACTTATGATGAAATCTAAGTTTTTTGTGTCAAGCAATGACAGAGAGAGCTTAGCTTTGTTCATTGAAGAAGTTAGTGCCCCAAGCGATTTTGCGCACGATATTATGTAATAGCCAAGCTCGGTTGTATCGCTTAGGACTAATTCGCCCTCTTCAATTTTGAAGTCGTATATAGGACTTTCTTTATCAAGAGTAATTGCATTTTCAATTTTGTGCATGGTTTCCTCGTAAAAATGTAACAAAGTGATGTGTGGACCCGTTTATCTTCTTATTCACGGCGGCTCCGCCGCCGTGAATCGCGGTGCTGACTTCGCACCGCGATTATCCAACTGCTAACCGCATATCCTGATTATTTGAATGATATCCGAATAAATAAAGATAGGCCGGGTTCAATGATCTTTAGTCAGCTTTATTGGACATAAACATGATTCTGAAGAATCGGTGTCTCTTTTTTTATGTTATGTAGCGTATAAAACATCAGCCATTGACATGTGTAATTTTTTTCATGTTAGCAACCTAACGCCTGAGTTCAGGGCGGCAAAAAACCGGGCGAGTGCATTTGTTTTGTTATGCGTTATCATTCACTGATCGGCTGAATTGTAATTGTGTTAACTCGATCCCAAGTCGACGAATTTTTCTCTCAATATTCATTGGTTTGAATTTCAAAGATTTATAAAATTCAATTGCGTGATGATTCTCACGAACGACCCACAGTACTATCCTGTTAAACTCTAAAAAATTTAATTCTTTGAATGCCGATTTAATCAAGTTTTTTCCAAACCCAAATCCAATCTTGCTATGGTCTAAATACATAGACGAAATTTCAGATGTTTTAGTATCAACATCCGAATGACTGAAAGAAATAAAGCCGATAAGCTCTTTGTTATGTTCTGCAAGTAAATGTTTGTAAGTCTTGCTCTTAAGATTTTTCTCCCAAATACGCTGAAAATGGAACAATGAAAAATTATCCAAAATTTCATCTGGTATTAAGGTCTTATATGTCTGTAACCATGACGTTCGATGGACTTGAGATAGCCCAATTATATCTTTTTGGGTAACCGGTCTTATTATCATAATCGAGAACATATCAGTCTCAGAAAATCGTGTAAAGGGATAAGAAAATAAGGTTTATCTCCCATAAAACGTAATGAAAAGGGTCTTTGCTTTTAATTATGATGTTTTCTATGAGATCTTGACAGTATGTTTCCTGAAGGATACAATCATGCTATGACATACACCGTTGAAAGCACGACTCAATATGAGAAATGGTTCAAAAAATTAAAGGATGCCTCGGCCCGAATCAAAATTTTAGCCAGGCTTTCTCGGGCCGAGAACGGAAATTTTGGAGATCATAAACAATTAGGCAAAAATCTGTATGAGTTGCGACTATTCTTTGGCCCGGGTTTTAGAATTTACTATACCATAAAGAGCGGGAGAATTATTCTCCTTCTTGTGGGAGGGGATAAATCCAGCCAACAAAAAGATATCAATAAAGCCGATGTGCTTTTGAAAAAAATTGAGGAATAAACCATGACTTTAGAAACAAAACCCTTTGATATCGCTGAACACCTGAAAACCCCGGAAGAAGTCCGTGCTTTTTTGCAGGAGGTACTGGACAGTGGAGATGAATCAGATTTTATTCACGCTTTGAGTACTGCTGCAAGGGCTATGGGAATGACCGAGGTTGCCAAAAAGGCCGGAGTTACCCGTGCCAGTTTATATAAATCCCTTGCCGAGGGAGGCAATCCAAGGTTCAGCACCATCAGCAAAGTAACAAAAGCTTTGGGCTGCAAGTTGGCGATCGCTTGAAAGACGGTTTCATCAGCATATAAAAATCGTGATAAAAGAAAGCCTTGGGTTTTCTGGCACCGATATTGGAGCCGAAAAAACAATGAATGGATTGAAGGGCCATATGGCGATCGTAAATCGTTTATGCAGAACCTTTGTAAAAAAGCAGGTGTAAAATATTTTCGGTTTCATGCTTTAAGACATTTTATAACGTCACTTGAATATTACTAATTAATAATTTTTGACGACCGCGTGGGAATGATGTTGATAAAGGAGAGCCAAAGATGCAAAAAACCCCTGGAAAATTTCCAGGGGTTTTATCATCAAATGGCACGCCCGACGCGATTCGAACACGTGACCTACGGATTAGAAGTCCGTTGCTCTATCCAGCTGAGCTACGGGCGCAAACAAAAAGGATTTTTAACAAATTTTAAACGGGTTGTCCATAAAAAAATGGGGTATCTCTTTTTTTACGGCAAACTATTGCTTTCAACCTTTCTGTGATAATGGTATATTGAATTTTTTACATTCACGGTTATCAAAGGTTATTCATGTCAAAAGAGAAAATAAAGGACAATCCCGCCGAAAAACGGTTACGCAAAAAAGATTTTCTGGTTCCTGCTTCCAAAGTGAAGCCGTCCAAATCCAAAGCGATTGTCAAATCAGATCCCATTCAAAGCTATCTGAATGAAATCAGCCGGTATCGTCTTTTAACACGGGACGAAGAGATTATATTAGGTAAACGCATCCAGGAAGAAGGCGATCAGGAAGCCGCATACATCATGACCACGTCCAATCTTCGGCTGGTGGTTAAAATTGCATTGGAATTTCAACGGATCTGGATGCAAAATCTGCTGGATCTGATTCAGGAAGGAAATATCGGGCTTGTTCAGGCCGTTAAAAAATTCAACCCATATAAAAATGTTAAATTTTCTTACTATGCATCTTTCTGGATTAAGGCCTATATCCTTAAATTCATTATGGATAACTGGCGCATGGTCAAGATCGGAACCACCCAGGGCCAGAGAAAACTCTTTTTCCGGTTAAAAAAGGAGAAACAGCGCCTGATTGAACAGGGTTTCGACCCCAAACCCAAGCTCTTGTCCGAACGGCTGGGTGTCTCTGAAAAAGAGGTGGTTGATATGGATCAGCGGCTTGCCAACTGGGATCTGAGCCTGGATGAGCCTTTGAAAAATGATTCCAACACGGAACGGATCGAGTTTATAAATGTTGAATCCGACTCTTCCGAAGACCAGGTGGCAAAAAAAGAGATCGAAGATATCCTTCACACCAAGGTAAATAAGTTTAAAAAGACATTAAATGACAGGGAACTGGATATCTTTAACAGAAGAATCTTTTCCGACAGCCCCCAGACACTCCAGGAAATCGGAGAACAATATTCCATATCAAGAGAACGGGTCAGACAGATCGAAAACAATATCCTGAAAAAAATGAAAGCCTACTTCAAAAAAGACATGCCGGATTTTGACATGTATGACCACACCCGGTAAGCTTTGACACCGGATACATTCACCAATAAAGAGACTGGCAATTGAACCCTTAAACAGAATTAGGTGATGCCCATGCTGAACAAGAATCTTTTTTTCCTTTTACTGCTTTCCGGCATATGCCTGCTTTTTTCAGCCTGCCAGCAGAACCCGCAAATGCCGGAACTGCCTGAAAAACAGGCCGTATCGGCAACAGATATGGAAAAAAAGAAGGAAGATGAAATCCGGTCCGCCAATTATCATTATCTGGAGGCCCGGTTTCATATTAAAGAAAAATCCTTTGACAGAGCCATTCTCTCTTTGAAAAAAGCCATTGACCTGGACCCTGACTCCTTTATTCTGAACCGGGACCTGATTCAAATGCACCTGGCCCAGAAAAACAGGGAAAAAGCCGCAGAGATTGCCGAACAACTGGTAGAAAGAACACCGGAAAACGTCAGCAGTCTTCTTCTGTTTGTTCAGTTGAAAAAGGACGATATTGAACCGGAACGCCTGGTTGAAATTCTGCAAAAAATTTTGACCCTGGATCCTGAAAACAAAGAGACCTTTCTGCGGCTGGGCCAGATCTACATGAATCAGAGCGACAAGGTAAAGGCACTTGAGCTGTTTAAACGAATGGTCAGTGAATTTCCGGAATATTATGTGGCCTGGTATTATCTGGGAGAGATTCATCTGTTTGATAAACAGTACGAGCTTGCCAAGCCTGCTTTTTTAAAGACCATCGAGCTTGAACCCGAAATTATAGAGCCCCGGTTTCAACTGGTTAAAGTCTATGAGGCGCTCAATACCCCTGACAAACACAAAAAAATAGAAGAGACACTCAACCAGGTGATCGAACTGGACCCGGACAATCATCGGGCACTGCTGGGCCTGGGCCTCAACCATTTTAAGTCAGGAAACAAAAAAACGGCTGAAAAACTGTTTGCCACCCTGGCCCAGGATATTGAAAAAGATTCCGCCCTTATGATGACCGCTTTTGACGAGTACATTTCAGGCAGCAATGACAGGGATGCGGTGATTGTTTTTTCCCAGATGCTCAAAACCAATCCCAACAGTTCAACACTGAATTTTTTCACCGCCATTGCCCATCAAAATGACAATCAGTACGAAAAGGCCATCTCCTATTATCAAAAGGTGACACCGGATCACCGGCAGTATAAAAAGGCCGGGCTGAGTATTGCCCTGCTTTACAAAGAGATGGGGCAGAATAAAACCGCGATCCATTTTCTTGAAGACCGGCTGAAAGAATCACCCAAAGATATAGACACAATCACGTATCTTTCTTCGTTTTATGAAATAGAGAAAGACTTTGACCGGGCCCTTGAACTGCTGGAAACAGCAAAGAGGCACTCACCGGAGAACACCGATCTCCTCTTCAGGCTGGGGGCCCTTCAGGACAAAGCCGGGTTTAACGAGAAAGCCCTTGAAATCATGAAGGCCATTATCAAGATCGATCCCAATGATGCCAGCGCCCTCAATTACCTGGGCTACACCTATGCGGACAAAGGTATTTTTCTTGACGAGGCCTTGCGATTGATCCAGAGAGCGTACGACATCCGGCCCGATGACGGTTATATCACCGATTCTCTCGGCTGGGTCTATTACCGGCTGGGTGATCTTGAAAAAGCCGTTAAATACCTTGAAAAAGCCGCCCGCCTCACTGACTACGAGACGATTATCGCAGATCATCTGGGCGATGCTTATAAACGGTCCGGCAGATTTGAAAAGGCCGTTGATGCATACGAAAAGGCTATTGCCAATGCCGAGTCTGAAGATGACAAGGAAATAATTCCTGAAATCAAAAAAAAAATAGAGGCCGTCAAAAAGCGCATCCATGAATAGATTCTTACTTATTTTCTGCTTACCGGCTGTTGCGCTTATCTTTCTGGCCGGAACCGGCTGTGCCCCGCTTCGCCCCCAAACCGATCCGGCAATGGACGGGCTGGCTGTGCAGATTGCCCAACAGGTCAGATCGTCAAACAAAGAGATCATGGCCAGCAAAGGGCAGGGCTGGGCCGTCTTTGAAACGCCGACACAGACGGTTCGCTATCGAATCGCCTGGGCAGCCCTTTTCCCCGGCAAAGCCAGGCTGACGCTTATGGTCGCCGGGCAACCCGTTGAAACCATCCTGGCCGACGGACAAGGCGTCACCTTTGTTTCCCATACCGGCAGACACGGCAGACACCGTGTTGAATCCGGCGATCCGAATCTTGCACCCTATATTGATGTGGATATACGATTGAGCGAGGTGATTTCAGTTCTTTTGGGCCGAATACCGGTAAAACCGTTTAATGATGCTTATTTTTCCCCGGCAGATCCGGATTTCACCACCGTTACCCTGCATAACAACAGAGCGGGGCCGGTCCAGAATCTTTACATTGATACCGAACAGACCATCCGTGCCATATCCTTTACAAAGCGCGACGGGACCCCTTTTATGGACATGGAGATATTGTCTTACCAGTCCTACGATTTCGGAAAAATTCCCGGCACGATCCGGTTTGAAGATACCGCCGGCAAGAGAGTGACGCTGACCATCAGCCGGTTTGAGCCGAATCCGGATATCAAACCCGCTCTATTTGTATTGACACAGGATGGATAATGACAATAATACCCCTAACGGAGATCACCGGGTAAAAGAGAATTAGAACACAAGGCCTTAAACCACCGTTTAGGTATTCAGGTCTTTCGGCATATTCAATTTGACAATAACAGGATCTCAGAGGAGACAGGTTCAAAGATGATTCACGACAGTGTTGATAATGCGAAAAAAGGCGGCGGCTGCCCGTCACAGGGCCATCCGGATATGGCGGCCCGGCAGAAAAAAGAAGAACAGGCCATAAAGACCAGTCTTTCAAAAATCAAACATAAAATTCTTGTTTTAAGCGGGAAAGGCGGTGTGGGAAAGAGCAGTGTATCTGCCAACCTGGCTGCCAGTCTGTCAAAAAAAGGATATAAAACCGGCCTGATGGATGTGGATGTCCACGGCCCGTCAATTGCCGGAATGCTGGGATTGACCGAATTGCTCGACATTTCCAAAGACCAGCTCCTGGTCCCCAAACAGGTCAATGACAACCTGAAAGTGGTATCGGTTCAAGCCCTGATGCAGGATAAAGATCAGGCCATTATCTGGCGGGGTCCGGCCAAAAACGGCATGATCCGCCAGTTTGTCGGCTCAGTGGACTGGGGAGAGTTGGATTTTCTGATCATTGACGCCCCCCCCGGAACAGGAGACGAACCGTTGACGGTTGTACAGACCATTCCCGAAGCTCTGGGTGTCATTGTCACCACCCCCCAGGAGGTGGCACTGGCCGATATTCGCAAATCCATCTCTTTTTGTAAAACCGTCCGGCTGAAAACACTGGGAATTGTGGAAAACATGGCCGGTTTTAAATGCCCGCACTGCGACGAGGCCATTGATCTCTTCAGCCAGGGAGGCGGTGAAAGAACTGCGGTCTCCCAAGGTCTTGATTTCCTGGGTTCCATCCCGTTTGACCTGAGGGTTGTTGCCTCGGGTGACAGCGGGGTTCCGGTAATGTTGTCCGAAACGGAGAGTGAGTTCACCAAGGCATTTGATGGTGTGGTGGATAAGATTTTAAAGCACACGGCATAACCGTTGTTAACCGTATTTATTAAATCGACAGGTTCTTGCCTATAATTGAAGGATACCATATATAACAATTGACTGAACCGTTTGAAAAAGCCAGGGAACTGAGAAATCTCCTGAACAACCGGGAGAAACAAAATCTGAGCGCCCTGGCCTGTTTCAGCGATACCGCGCTTCGCCGCTACCCGGAAAATACCACCCTAAACGAGTACCGGCAGGCGTTTTCATCCGATTCCGACCGGATTCTCAACTCCCTTGCCTTTACCCGGTATATCGATAAAACCCAGGTGTTTTCCCTGGTGGACAATGACCACCTCACCCACAGGGTCATCCACGTTCAGCTGGTATCAAAAATCGCCAGGACCATCGGCCGGTATCTGGGACTGAATGAGGACTTAATCGAAGCCGTCAGCCTGGGTCATGACATCGGCCATGTTCCGTTCGGGCATGACGGGGAGAGATTTTTGTCAAACCTGTGCCGCCAAAATGGTGCCGGTTTTTTCCATCACAACCTTCAAAGCATCCAGTTTTTAGATAAGATAGAACGAAACGGGAACGGGTGGAACCTCACCCTTCAAACCATGGATGCCATTGTCTGCCACAACGGTGAAGTCCATTCAACCCGGCTGGTTCCCCACAAGCCCCGCACGTTTAAAGCATTTGACCGGACCATGGCAAAGATGCGTCAGAAAAAGGCAGAAGACCTGATTCCCATGACCATGGAAGGGTGCGTGGTACGAATGGCCGATACCATCAGCTATATCGGCAGGGATCTTGAAGATGCCATCCGCCTGGGACTCGTTGACCGGGATGCCATTCCGGAAGAATGCAAGAACGTATTGGGCCGGACAAACGGAACCATTGTCTTCAGCCTAGTCACGGACCTGATCAAAAACAGTCTGGATCAGCCCTATATCGGGTTTTCAGACCGGGTTTCAGCCGCATTAAAACAACTGAAACGGTTTAATTACAAACAGATCTATAAGAATCCGGTTATCAAACGCCATTTGGGATCCATTGAGGATATCTTTACATTTCTTTTTGACACCTATCTGCAAGATCTCGAAAAAGGAGACAACCGCTCCAAGGTATTTACCGGTTTTCTCAACCAGATGCCGGACCGGTATACAAACGCCCACTCCAACCCTGAAATCGTGCGCGACTACATTTCAGGAATGACAGACTCTTTTTTTATCCGGCAGGCTCCTGAACATCTCCGGCCGGCTTCTGTCAGACATGTTTGAAAACCGGACCTATCGCAACCGGCATAATAAAGACGGGCTTGTCTCTTTTGATGTTACGGTCAAAGAGACCAACCTGAATATTCAGGCAGACAAAGAGATGAGACGTCAGGCCATCGAAGCGGTTCTCCAATGCCGCAACATGCTTGAAAATTATATCCGTCATCATCCCGGGTTTACAGACGCGTTCTCCCCGGTCCCCATGGATGAAACCGCTCCGGACATGATCCGGGAGATGCTGGCTGCCGCAGAATCCGCCCGGGTCGGCCCCATGGCGGCTGTTGCAGGAATTATCGCCCAGCAGACCGGAACCCGCCTGTTGGATGCATCCAACCAGGTGCTGGTGGAGAACGGGGGAGATATCTTTGTCAAATCCGATACCCCGATCGTCTTCACTATCTACGCCGGTGATTCTCCGTTTTCCATGTCATGCGGTATAGAAATCGACCGGCAGAAAACCCCCTACGGTATCTGCACCTCGTCCGGGACCCTGGGCCACTCTAAAAGCTACGGGAAAACAGACGCTGCCATGGTTTTTTCCGACTCCTGCGCCCTGGCCGATACCATGGCCACCGCCCTTGGCAACCGGGTCGCAGCGCCTGAAGAGATTCAGCCGGCCATTGACTGGGGAAAAACCATTGCCGGTGTCCGGGGAATTGTCATTATACTGGGAGAGAACATCGGTATCTGGGGACCGGATTTAAAACTGGTCCGTTTATAGCATTATGCTTTACCGATGGCCCCGGAAAAAATTTAAAAATACAGGATTTGTTTGTAACTCTCGTCCAAAAAGGATACACTTAACACCAAAATATCCTATATCCCGCTCAATCGGATAGTTTCAGGCAATCGCCGGTAAAATTGGCTTTTTATATCCTAAACCGTAAGCGGTTACGGCAGCAAAGAGAAGTCTGATCATGAAAAATGTTACTAAAACCGATATCTGTTATTATGAATCGATTGTAAACGGATTCAGCGGATTTATCTATACGGTGTCAAAAGAATTCAAAATTGAATTTATGAACCAGACCATGATTGATCATCTGGGATTTGATGCCACCGGCTCCGATTGTTTCAACGCGCTCCACGGCATGAAAGAGCCGTGCAGCTGGTGTGCCGCCCCAACGGTTTTAAACGGAGAAACCGCCGGTTTTGAATACAAAAGCCCCCGGGACGACCGGTGGTACCATCATGTAAGCACGCCCAAAAAAAATGCCGACGGAAAGATAGAGGGTCAGCTTCTCATTGCAATAGATATTCACGACCGCAAGGAAAAGGAAACCGCACCTGTTACACTTGAACAAGATTTAAAACAGGAAAACATCATTCTGAAATCGGCTGCCATCAGCCGGTACGGATTGGATAAACTGGTGGGACACAGTTACAGGATGCAGGAATTATACAACCTGATTCTAGAAGTGGCCTCTTCCGACGCCAGCGTGTTGATTTACGGGGAATCCGGCACCGGAAAAGAACTGACGGCACAGGCGATCCATAACCTGGGCATAAAGAAAAAGCACCCCTTTTTACCGGTCAACTGCGGCGGTATTCCCGACAACCTGGTTGAAAGCGAATTTTTCGGGTATAAAAAAGGGGCGTTTACCGGTGCCCATATCGATAAATCCGGTTTTTTACAGATTGCCGACAAAGGCACACTCTTTCTTGACGAAATCGGGGAAATCAATCTAAATATGCAGGTCAAACTGCTCAGGGTCATTGACGGTGACGGGTACACCCCCCTTGGCAGCAACGAGATTATCACCCCCAACATCCGAATCATCTCCGCCACAAACAGGGATTTAAAGCGGCTGGTGTCCGCCGGCCGGATGCGGTCTGATTTTTTTTACCGGATCAATGTTATTCCCATCTATCTTCCCCCTTTAAGGGAACGGCCCGAAGACATCTCTTTGTTGATCTATCATTTTTTAAAAAAATTCAGCGGGCCAGGCCGGATGCCCTATATTCCGCCGAATATCATGAATGCCCTTGAAAGATATAACTGGCCCGGCAATATAAGAGAGTTGCAAAACATTATTCACCGGTATGTGGCATTAAACCGCCTGGATGTCTTTGAACCTTATATGGCCAATGATTTGAACGGCGCTCCGGGAAAAGAATTTTTCCCGGAAA
Source organism: Desulfobacula sp. (assembly GCA_028280105.1). Lineage (GTDB taxonomy): Bacteria > Desulfobacterota > Desulfobacteria > Desulfobacterales > Desulfobacteraceae > Desulfobacula. The sequence continues at coordinate 20,596 of JANQML010000386.1, forward strand.
TGCCCTGTGGATTGCCTAAAAAACCGTTTCAGATCAAACAGGCGCTCCGGAATTATGAACGAAAGCTGATTCTCCATTCACTCCGGTCTTTTAAAGGAAATCAAAGCCGTACAGCAGATAACCTGGGAATGAATCGAAAGACCCTGTATTCAAAAATCAAAGCCCTGAAGATAGAAATGTCTGAAATATACCCCAGGTGAGACTTTAACACCGCACATCAACATATTTTCAATAATTTTAGTACATTAAAAACATCCCCATTACAGTGTCTGAAAAAAGCCCCACTTCGCTTCCGGCATTGGTTTTTAAACAAAATAAAGAATTGACTAATAATAACAGACGGTTATTTCAAATAGCCTCTTTCGGCATAGTATTTGCTTTGTAATACTCTTATCTGAAATTTTGAAAACAATTCCGTCAGTATACGTTTTCACATTTTTTAAAAGGCCATACCCGCTGTGATAAGATGAAAATTATAGTTATTGAAGATAATGAACAGGTTTCAACACTGTTAAAAAGCGCTGCTCAAAGGTGGGGGCATCAGGTCACGATTGCCGATACAGGGCAAAAAGCGATTGCCATAGTAAAAAAACAGATATTTGATCTGATCATGCTGGATATATTTCTACCGGATATCATGGGCTATGATCTGATTCCGCTATTGAAAAATGAGTGGTCCGGCATGGAAATTATTACAATGACCGGCCGCAGCTCGATGGATATAGAAGAGAGAACCCGGCGCCAGGGAATCTTATATTATATGGTCAAACCCATTGATTTAAGTGAATTGCGGAGCATCCTGGACCACATGAATAAAAAAATCAATCATCTGTAATTGATTCGATTCAAGGAGAAAAAAATGAAGTGGAAGGACTTAACCATCGGCAAGCAGATCACGGTCGGTTTTGGTGTCGTGATCATTTTACTCATTCTTTTAGGCACATTAAGCTTTACCGGAGTCAGCGGTATTGTCGAAAATGCCAGTGAAGTCATTGACGGTGAGGCACTTGACGGTGAACTGGCCCAAAGGGAGGTGGATCATCTCAACTGGATCGGTGAGGTCAATAAGCTGATTACCGATGATACCATCGATGAGTTAAACGTTCAGACAGATCACACAAAATGCGGATTCGGACTATGGTTATACGGGGACGGCAGACAGGCCGCCCAGGCCATGGTCCCCTCTCTGGCACCGCTGCTCAAAGAGATTGAAGAGCCGCACAGACTGCTCCATGAATCCGCCATCCGGATCTCAGAGGCCTTTTCACCCGCCGATCCCCAGCTTCCGGGATATATTGCAAACAAGCTCAATGACCATCTTGAATGGGCGGCAAGTATCCAGAAAGCCATGCTTGAAAATGCCCCCCAAATAGATATTGAGACCGACCATACCCAATGTGACTTCGGCAAATGGCTTTATTCAGAAGCGGCCCGACAGACGGCTGCCTCAAATGCAGAGCTGGGGAGACTGCTTGAACAGATCAAACTTCCCCATGAAAAATTGCACGATTCTGCTAAAAATATCATTGAATCTTATCGCCAGGTCAATGAAGGGTTTCGAAATACGCTTCGGCTCCGGCTGGACGATCACAGGAAGTGGGCCGTCGGAGTCAGCCAGGCATTGATCGAAAACAGAACCGCCGATGTTCAGACCGATCAACGACTCTACGAGTTCGGCAATTGGCTTGAATCTGACGACGTTAAAACGCTGATGACAAAAAACAGCCAATACAACGATCTCTTTACCAAGGTCCGCACCCCCCATAAAGCACTGCATCAAAGTGCCGCAGACATCAACACGGCCATTGAACAGGGGGACTTGAGCCGGGCAAAGGAGATTTTCAACACCCGGACACTGCCCCACCTTAATTCGGTCTCACTCCTCTTTGAGGAAGCCATTGCCTATGAGGAAAATCTGGTCAAAGGAAGGGAAACCGCCTTAAAAATTTTTCAACAAGACTCCCTGGCGGCTCTTACCCAGACAAAAGAATTACTGGGCCGTCTTCAGCAGACCGCTCAAAACGCTCTTGATGGACAGGAAAAAGCATCGTCCATATATGCCACACAGACCTACCCGAATCTCGCTAAAGTACAGACCCTTTTGGAAGAGATTCGGACTGAAGTGAAAGAGAACATGCTCACGGATGTCGCCATGTTAAAGGCAGCCACATCCACAAAGCGGAATGTGGCCATTACAGCCGTTATCGCCATTGTCTCCGGCATATTCCTGGCTTTTATTATTGCAAAGGGAATTATCCATGTCTTAACCCGCATTACAGACGGTCTTGGCGAAGGTGCAGCCCAGGTGGCCGCCGCCTCCAGCCAGGTTGCCTCCTCCAGCCAGTCCATGGCGGAAGGGGCCTCTGAACAGGCGGCCTCCATTGAAGAGACCTCCTCATCCATGGAAGAAATGGCATCCATGACAAATAAGAATGCCGACAATTCCCGGCATGCCAACACCTTGATGCAGGAATCTTCAAATGTTATAAAAACGGCAAACTCATCCATGGGCCACCTTACCCGGTCAATGAAAGATATCACCATGGCCAGCGAAGAGACGTCAAAAATTATCAAAACCATAGATGAAATTGCATTTCAGACCAACCTGCTGGCTCTGAATGCGGCCGTGGAAGCCGCCCGGGCCGGAGAAGCAGGCGCCGGATTTGCCGTGGTGGCGGATGAAGTCAGAAGCCTTGCCATGCGGGCAGCAGATGCGGCAAAGAACACGGCCCAGTTGATAGAGGGAACGGTAAAAAAAGTCAGTGACGGCTCCAGGATTGTGGAAGATACCAGTGAAGCCTTTGGCCGGGTTGCCGATAGCACGAATCAAATCAGCCAGTTAATCACTGAAATATCAGAAGCGTCAAACGAGCAGGCAGAAGGAATCAACCAGGTGAACAAGGCCATTTCAGAGATGGATCGGGTGGTCCAACAAAACGCCGCCAATGCGGAAGAATCGGCATCCGCCTCTGAAGAGATGAACGCCCAGGCCGAACAGCTCAAAGATTATGTCGGCGACCTGGTCATAATGGTCCGTGGAAACAAAGAGGTGAAAAGTTCCAAGGCTGTCAAACGGGAGGTGAAAACTTTATCCCCGCCCGCATCCAAACCTGCGCCTCCGGTTCCGCACCGTCAAAATGAAGTTCGGCCGGAACAAGTCATCCCGTTTGACGACGATGAGGATTTTAAAAATTTTTAAATCTATCTAAATGATAGTCTTTTTGTCCGGGGATTTGATACGATTTTTTTAAAATCAAATCCCCGTTTTATCTGTTTGAACCCTTCAGGTTACATTTGATTAATCCGAACGGTTGGCGTATATTAGTCTTTTTCAAAAGGTATGGGGCTATACCGCCCCCACTATTATTTTAACAAAGAGAGCCTATGCCGGTTTATTCATTCTCACACCACATCCCGGACATTGATCCGTCCGTATTCATTGCCCCTGGCGCCCGGATTATCGGGGATGTCTCTATCAAAGCCAAGTCCTCTGTCTGGTTTCAAACGGTGATAAGGGGCGATATGGACAAGATCCGGATCGGCCGGGAAACCAATATCCAGGATCTGTGCACCTGTCATGCAGACAAGGACATTCCGTTAACCGTTGGAGACCGGGTGACCATC
>JANQML010000035.1 GCA_028280105.1 Desulfobacula sp.
CGGCCGGACATCACACTTTTGCCCGGCGGTTCCCTGGTCACCCGGACCTATGATCCGCTCATGCGGCAGACCTCGGTCACGGCAACCGATCCCGGGGCCAACCCGGTCATGACGCTTGGTTACTCCTTTGATGCCGAGAACAACATCACGGCCAAGACCACCCAAGAGGGGGAGTATGCCTACACTTACGACGATCTCTACCGCCTCACCGATTCAAACACACCCGACATCCCGGATCTGTCTGACGAAGCCTTTACCTATGATCCCGTGGGCAACCGCCTCACCGCATCCGACACCCCGGGCCACTGGACCTACAATGGCAACAATGAACTTGAATCCCGGGGCAGTACCGGCTATGATTACGATGCCAACGGCAACCTGACGCAAAAGACCGTTAACGGCAGCGTTACCCGGTTCTTTTACAATATTGAAAACCGGCTTATCCGGGTGGAGGACGGCTCCGGTGCCATCATTGCCCAATACGGCTATGATCCCTTTGGCCGCAGGATCTGGAAAGAGATCTCGGGCAACCGGACCTATTACCTCTATTCCGATGAAGGTCTGGCCGGTGAATACACGGAGACCGGCACACAAATCAGAGCCTACGGCTGGCAACCCGGCGCCACCTGGGGCACGGATCCCCTGTTCATGAAGGAGGGATCGGAATATTACTTCTACCACAATGACCACCTGGGCACGCCGCAAAAGATGACGGCCGTGAACGGGGCCGTGGTCTGGAGTGCCAGGTACACCTCCTTTGGTCAGGCGATTGTTGATCCGGCCTCAACCCTTGAAAACAACCTGCGGTTCCCGGGTCAGTACTTTGATGCTGAAACCAGGTACCACTACAATTATCACCGGTATTATGATCCACAGATTGGCCGGTATTTGAGAACGGATCCGATTGGGGTAGATGGTGGAATTAATTTGTTTGTTTATTGTTTAAATGATCCGGTTAATTTGGTAGATCCGGAAGGGTTGAGGACGATTGGGCGGCCTCAACAAAGATGGTATCCACCTCCACCGGTTAATCCTATGCCTAAACGTAGGTTTCCAGCATTAAATGAATTACCAGAACCAAGTACTCCTGGTTATAAGAATCCGATTTTACCAGACCCTCGTTATGAAACTATTTGTTTTAAATGGGAATGCCAGGATCCAGAAACTTGTGAAACTAGCACGGGCCCTTGGCTCTCTACTCCCAATTGGCATCCTTCAAATGATAAAAATTGCACGTGTAAACATTGGGGATGGAAATATCCATGAGAATAAAAATTAAGCTATCTAGAAAATTTAAAATCGAGAATATCAAAAAAAAGATAAATTATTCCTATATGATTTTAGGAGTATTTATCTTGTTACAATCTTCTGCAATCGCGGATTGCAACCAAAGTGCTTACGCTAAAAGAATTGAGAATAAAGCTCTTCTTCTTTTAGACCAGATGCAATTTGATCGTGTAATTCATTTATATGAAGGATACGATTGGGCAACAGAAGGTTCACCATATTCACTTATGCTGTTTTGTACTGCCTTAAATGAATCGAGAAAAAAATTAATTGATTATTTTGATAGTGCTAAATATCCATTACATATTTCCAAATTTGCTGAGGCTTATTCTGATTTACTAAATGGGAAAGCATCTCTGGCAAAAAGTAAATTTATGGATTTAAAAAATTCTTTCGACTCTCAGAACTTTTTGTATGGGGCTATTGGATTACTTGAATCAGGTATTTTCACACTAAATTTCAAACATATAGATCTTCTACTCAAGGAGTTTAAAAACAAAATACCTAATTGCTGGTTAATGGATTATAATATTATCTATAATTTTAATGCTTTTAATTTTGAAGTTGTGGAAAATATAATTAGTAGCTTATCTAAAAAACAATTATCAGAAAGCCTAACTCTAAGACTAATACAAATTCAACTAAAGATAAGAGGAAATCAATTACAGGAGGCATTAGAATTAGTTGAAGAATCCACTAATCATTTTGGGAACTTTCAAGATTTATTGGTAGAAAAAAATAAAATTCTATCCTTTTTATATGGTCCAAACGAGTCTTATTTGTTTTTGACAAAAACTTTAAAAAAATATCCATATATGTGGAAACTAAATTTAGATAGACAATTTTTATTGTTAGAACAAAATGGTGAAAAAAACGAGCAAGTAATTTTAGAAAAAATAAAAGAAATCGCTTATCATAGGAAGAATGACATCCCGAATCTACTTAGTATTTGCAACGCTATGAGTGATTATGGTTATCATTTAGACGCTATTAAATACATGCAAATTTTTATGAAAAAAACAGATGCTCAATATGAATTCTTTTTATCAAATTTGTTTATGGCAAAAAACCACTTACTAGCAAATAACAAAATTCGATTCCAAGTCGCCTATCAAGATGCAGTTAATAAATCTCAGAACGACATTGGTCTAAAGTGGTTATCCTATAATATTGCATTGGGAGAAGAACGTTATGTTGATACCAATCTTATTCTTAAAAAACTTTTGGATCATGATCCAAATAATATAAATACGTTAACTGCATTAATTCACATAAATGTGCTTTTAAAACACTGGGATCAAGTTATTTCATATTATAACATTATAAAAAAATCGAACAGATTCATTGATGACCTTCAACGTGACTGGTTAGAAAAGCAACGTAAAAAAGCTATAGAGAAATAATATTTTTGTATCCGTTCACAGGATGAGTGAGTAATTTCGTGGAAATTCCAGGGACATAATACCTAATTTTTAATCAAGTAAATTTAATATGACATACTGTTTTTTTAATAGTAAAGTAAGAGATGGATAAAAAAGACGGCCATCAACTCGAAACGTCGAATTCGGGAGACACCTTACTTAATTATTGACATAAAGCCAACGTTTTGATCTCTTCAACCCATGGCACGAGTCGTTGGCACCTGATATTCCCCATCACGTCACACAGCGGGGCAACAGGCAAGATGCCCCACAATTCATTAATAAAAAAGGATGAAAATGGATAGAGATGCGGTGTTGTACTGGTTGTTCAAAGGAGCCGGTTTTGTTTGCGCAGGCGCTGTTTTATATCAGGTGTTCTGTCTTAAAGGTTTCTGACCGGCGTCAATCGGCTCCCGGGTAGTTACCCGGATCATACCGTTGATCCTTTTATATTACGGACTGGACAGGGCCGCTGAATATTTTAGATGAGCCCGGTATTCGGGGGAGATCTATTGAGTTCCGGGAGCAGGCTGCCATTTTTACCAATAATTTTATTAACCCCAACGTTGGGGTTAACAACCATGGCGGCATCAATAAAAGGGGCGGTCAGATCAGTTCGACACTTTGGCGGTGCATCTGTTCGATACTGAAAACGGCGTGGTTTTTTACATTTTCGATATGCCCGGAGAGCACGGTTTTCGCAGTGGCAAGATCGGCGTCGGAAACGGCATCATAGATTTTTTGATGTTCCTTGTCCACCTGTTCCATGGGGGTGACAAAAAGTATGTTGCCCCTGTACTTTAGATAGAGCAGATCAAAGAGCGACTTTAATGCATTGACCTGCACCGCGCATCCAGAAAGCCCTGCCAGGACTAGGTGAAACTCCATGTCCCGGATCAGCCGTTCCTTCATGGAAATGTCCCTGACCGCTTCAAGATGATTCTGCAATGCTTTTTTCAGCTTTCCAAGCCCCCGGGCATTGATTTTTTTTATCGTTTTAGAGAGCAGCGATAATTCAATCAACTCCCTGAACTCGTAAATTTCGGTAATTTCCTCAAGGCTGATGGGTTCGGTGTAATACCCCCGGTTGGGTTCATGCCTTACAAGCCCCTGAAACTCAAGACGTTTCAGGGCCTGGATCACGGGTGTCGAACTCATCTTAAGACGCTCGGCCAGATCCCGGTAGGATATCTTCTGGCCCGGAACGATTTCGTTTAAAAAAAAGAGTTTTCGAATCCCCTGGTAGGCTTCCTGGGTGTAATCCTTTCTGCACCTTTTTTTATTTGCTGCCTGTTTTTTCATCCGATGAAATTTCCATTCTGATTCGCCTGCCCGTATCCGGCCCGTGCTTTGATGAAGGTGTCAAACCGGATTGTCATTGCGTCCACCATACCCTAGGATGGATGAAAAAATCAAGATATTAGTTAATTATAAAAAACCTTGTTTTCGCTTGACATACTTATATTTGAAGTATATCTGATTAGATATTTGATTAAATTTCTAATCAAATTTAACCGGGTTTTCAGGTGCCGACCGGAGACAAATCCGGTGGCAAACAAAAGGGGGGAATAAAAGATGGCTCTATCATTTATGGAAGGAAATGAGGCCGTGGCAAGGGGTGCCATGGCTGCCGGTTGTTCTTTTTTTGCCGGATATCCGATCACACCGGCGTCAACCGTGTTTGCCAGTATGCTCAGCCTCCTGCCGCCGGTCGGCGGGATCTGTGTCCAGGGCGAAGATGAAATCGCATCCATGGGATATTGCATCGGTGCATCCATGGCCGGGAAGAAAGTGTTGACCGCCACCTCCGGCCCCGGTATCAGCCTTTACAGCGAACAGATCTCCTTTGCCATCGGCAGTGAAATCCCCATGGTTATCGTGGATGTACAGCGTCTCGGTCCGTCGACCGGGTCTGCCACACGGGGGGCGGACAGTGATATCCAGTTTCTAAGATGGGGAAGCACCTCCGGCGTGCCGGTGATCGTCCTGGCGCCCAAGGATGTGGAAGACTGTTTTTGCCTGACGGTTCATGCATTTAATTATGCCGAAGAATTCAGATGCCCGGTATTTATCGCCTCCAACAAGGAGATCGGCATGACAAAAGAGAGCATTGATATCGATGCCATATCATTGCCGCCCCTGGTTGAACGGATCCGTTATGACGGCGAGACCTATCTGCCGTTTAAAGCCGCCCCGGATAAAGCCCCCGACTTCCTTCCCATCGGCGGAAAGACCCTGGTGCGGCAAACCTCTTCCACCCACGGCCCGGACGGCTATATAACCATTGACCCTGCCGTGATTACCGAAACCCAGGAGCGGCTGAGAAACAAAATACTCCATGCCGAGTCCCGGATCTCCCTCTATGAACAGACCCACAGGAAAGGGGCAAAGACCCTTGTGATCAGCTATGGGGTCACATCAAAAGCGGTTGAGGATGCGGCTCAAAGATTGGCAGAACAGGGTGTCTTGGTTTCCACCCTCAATTTAAAAACCCTGTGGCCGGTTCCAAAGGAGCTGATCCGTGAGCAGGCCGCTGCCTACCCCACCATCGTGGTTCCGGAAATGAACCTGGGACAATACGTAAGAGAAATTGAACGGGTGCTGCCGGATAAAACCGTCAAATTTTACGGCCAGATGGACGGGGTGTTGATCACACCGGACACATTGATGGAGGTCATTAAACATGGATAGCTTACTCAATACGAACCGTCCGCCTGTTTTCTGTCCCGGCTGCACCCATGAAAGGATTACAAGGGGCCTGGACACGGCCCTGCAAACGTTTGACACTCCTGCGGATAAAACGGTGATTGTCAGCGATATCGGATGCTCCGGACTCTTTGATACCTTTTTCAACGTCCATGCCCTCCACGGTCTCCACGGCAGGGCGTTGACCTATGCCACCGGCCTCAAGCTGGCCGACCCCGGCCTCAACGTCATCGTCACCATGGGTGACGGCGGCCTTGGCATCGGCGGCGCACATCTGCTGGCAGCCTGCAGAAAGAACCTGGATCTGACCCTGATCATCCTGAATAATTTTAACTTCGGGATGACAGGAGGGCAGTTTTCCGTAACCACTCCTGCGGATGCCCGTGTCGGATCCGGGTTTTTAAATCAGGCCGAGGTGCCCATGGATATCTGCGAAGTGGTGAAAAGCGCCGGTGCCACCTGGATCAACCGGTGTTCCGGCCATGACGCCGCCCTGCCCGGTATCCTGGTTGATGCCATGGGGCACAAAGGGTTCTCCGTTGTGGAGACCCTTGGTATGTGCACGGGCCGCTACACCAAACAGAACCGCCTGACCCCCAAGAGCATCGATGAAATGATCGATGCCCAGCCGGAAATGAATGGCCGGATCGAATCCAATGCCCGCCCGGAATATGGCGAACAATACAAAAAGTTCTCACAGGAGAATGCCGGAGCACCCGGGGCCGCTACCATTGAAAAACAATTTGAAGCCCCCCAGAAAGAGCGGCAGGAAATCATTATCCTGGGCAGTGCCGGCATGCGGATCGTCACTGCCGGGGATATCTTCTGTTATGCCGGCATGTCCGCCGGCATGCACGCATCCATGAAAAACGATTACAATATTACGGTATTGCGGGGCCAGTCCGTGAGCGAGCTGATTCTCTCTCCGGAGAAAATCGGGTATGCCGGGCTTGAATCACCGAAAATCGTCCTGGCACTCAGCGATGAAGGGGTTCAGCGCCGGATAAAGATCTTTGATAAACTCGAAGCAGATGCCTTTGTTCTGGTTGAAAAAAGCGTCACCATCCCGGATACCCGGGCCCAGGTGGTCACGGTTGATTTCAAATCCTATAAAGTTCCCCGAAGTGACTGGGCACTGGCATCCCTTGGCCTGATTGCCGCCCGGAACAAGGGACTGTCCATGGAGATGCTCTTGTTTGCCGTAAAAAAACGGTTTAAACCGGCCGTATATGAAAAAGCACTTGAAACCATCAAAAAAGTAAGTGAAAAATAGGTCTGCCGGTCATGCCGGCTCTTCCGGGCAACAAATTGTTGCTTAAGTGATTAAAGTCAACCACAATGATACCGTGTGCTGACGATTGAAACGAATCCATACCAATTAAGAAGATATGAAGAGGAGAAACAATGGAATTCAAGTTGTCCACCGAATTAAAAATGCTCCAGAAAGCCGTACGCGAATTCGGTAAAAAAAAGATTGCCCCCTTTGCAGACGAATGGGATGACGCGGATTATTTTCCGTATAAAGAGGCGGTCCGGCCCATGGGTGAACTGGGCTTTTTCGGCACCGTCATCCCCGAAGAGTACGGCGGGGAAGAGATGGGCTGGCTGGCCGCCATGCTGGTAACCGAAGAGATTGCCAGGTACTCCAGTTCCCTGCGGGTTCAGGTCAACATGCAGGTGCTGGGCTGTGCGTTTACCATTTTTAAATACGGGACTGAGGCCGCTAAAAAAGCCTATGTTGAAAAACTGTGTACGGCCGAGTATCTGGGCGGATTCGGTATCACGGAAGCCGATGCCGGGTCTGATGTCATGGCCATGCAGACCGTTGCCGAAGAGACCGATGACGGATTTATTCTCAACGGCTCCAAAACCTGGATTTCCAATGCAAATATTGCCGATGTCCTGATCTGTTACGCCTATACCGATCCGTCAAAAGGCAGCAAAGGCTTGTCCGCCTTTGTGATCGAACCCAAGAATCATGCCGGGATTAAGACATCGGATCTGGATAAGCTGGGATCCCATTCCTCTCCCACAGGCGAAGTCTTTCTGGACAATGTCCGAATTCCCAAAGAGAATCTGCTGGGCAAGCCCGGGGACGGAACAAAAATACTGTTCAGTTCACTGAACCACACCCGTCTGTCCGCGGCAGCCGGCGGAGTGGGACTGGCCCAGGCCTGTCTGGACGAGGCGGTTAAATACTGCAATGCCAGAAAACAGTTCGGAAAAAAAATCGGAACCTTTCAGATGAACCAGGATATGATTGCCCAGATGGCTGCAGAGATTGATGCGGCCCGCTTCATGGTATACCGTGCGGCCTGGGAAAAAGACCAGGGGAACCTGAACAACGGCCTGGATGTGGCCAAGGCCAAATATCTGGCCGGGGAAATTGCCACAAAAGCATCCAATTTTGCCATGCGGATCCTGGGTGCCTACGGGTATTCCACGGAATATCCCGTTGCCCGGTATTACCGGGATGCGCCCACATACAGCATGGTTGAAGGTTCTGCCAATATCTGTAAAATGATTATTGCCCTGGATCAGCTGGGCGTTAAAAAAGCAAACCGATAAAGGAGAGGTTCCCATGTCAGCCGGTACCGTGTTCATCGGAGGCATCTGTGGTGTCTTTATCGCAATGACCGTGATCTATCTGTCAATTAAGGCAATCCAGTGGGGGGTCAGCCGACTGCCGGAAACGGTCGATTCTCCAAAAGCCCGACCAAAAAGAAACAAGACAGTTGCGGGCAAAGGAGGGAAAACAAATGGATAACCCCCTGATCTCACTGGTTCAAACCACCGGTTTTTTTCACCTGACCCCGGGAATGGTCTTTATGTGGATCGTGGGACTTGTTCTGATCTGGCTGGCCGTAAAAAAGGAGTATGAACCACTGCTCCTGCTTCCCATCGGATTCGGGGTGCTGCTGGCCAACCTTCCGCTGAGCGGATTGATGGAACCCGGCCACGGCCTGCTCTGGAAATTCTATGAGTACGGTATTCACTGGGAGGTTATTCCACCGCTTATCTTTTTAAGTATCGGTGCATTTACCGATTTCGGTCCGCTGCTGGCCAATCCGCGGTTGATTTTTTTAGGTGCCGGTGCCCAGGTCGGGGTTTACCTGACCTTTTTCATTGCCAATGCCGTGGGGTTTGACATTATGGAAGCCGCCACCATCGGGATTATCGGCGGAGCAGACGGGCCGACCACCATCTTTATGGCATCCAAGCTCTCTCCCCATCTTCTGGGGGCCTGTGCCGTGGCCGCCTATTCCTATATGGCCATGGTGCCGATCATCCAGCCCCCCATCATGCGGCTGATGACCACGGAAAACGAACGGAAGATCCGGATGGAAAAAGGCAGAAAAGTGGGAAAAACGGAAAAAATCCTCTTCCCCATTGTTTCCACCTTTTTGATCATCCTCCTCGTACCGGCGTCAGCCCCCCTGATCGCCATGTTCATGCTGGGTAATATTATTCGGG
>JANQML010000052.1 GCA_028280105.1 Desulfobacula sp.
TGGGAAAATTTCTCCTGTGGGTCGGCTCCCCCTTGTCCATCCTGGGGGCCATTGCCAGCGGTTTCTTTTTTGACAGATGGGGGGCGCTGCGGATCTTTGGCCTGAGTTGCCTGGTGGCTGCGGGGTTGGGCTGGTTTACCGCGCTTGTGTCCATGGGGATTGTTGACGCCCGCTGGAGCGTGGCCATGATGCTGGGCATGGAAAAGATTCTGTTCGGCATCATTATGGTGATGACCTTTAACATGATAATGGCGCTCAGCACCGGCGGACAGTCCGCCACCAACTTTGCGGTTCTGATCAGTGTCAATGATATTGTTTTCGTCGGCGCTATCCCCATATTAGGAGTTTTAGGAGATTCGGCAGGCTATACCACTGTGTTCGCGGGGCTGGGTTGCTTCTGTATATTTGCCTTGTTTTTCGGACGCTACATCTTAATCCGCCGTATGAAATTTTGAAATGGCCAAATCACCCGGGCCCTGTGAACCTGCCTGGGCCGGGGGTGATTTGACCGGTTTGCGGAGAGTGGGATGATATTAAAGATTGTCGGCCAGCCCCTCTTTCCGAAAAGCCGACGGACTTTTTCCCTCATACCGCTTAAACATGCGGGCGAAATAGGAGGCATCGTTAAATCCCGCGGAGTAACAGGCCTGGGAGATATTCATCTCAGTGAGGCAGAGCAGCTTTTTGGCCGCCTCAAGCCGTTTGATGTTCAGGTAGTCCTTAAAGGAATGGCCGGTTTCCTGTTTGAATGTCCGGCTGAAATAAAAACGGCTTAACCCTGCCTTGCGGGCGATATCGTCTAATGTCAGCGGCTTCATATAGTGGGCGTCGATGTAGGCAATGGTCCTTTCAAACTTGCCGGAATTCTCCTTATGGCCGCTGGTCTGGCAGGCGGGTTTGCCGTCCAGGGCCGGGTTGCGGAAAAACCGTTCCATGGTGTTGGTGAGGATGGCCAGAAGCTGCTTCTTGAATTCAGGCATTTCCTCCAGCAGGGCCACCAGGTCCCGGGGTTCGATGACATGGCATTCAACCGTATTCAGGGCCAGGGCATCGTAAAGGGCAACCCCCCTGTCGAAAAACAGTTCCAGGCCGAAAAAATCGCCCTTGCCCATCAAGCCTTTGCGGCAGGCCTGGCCCGAGGACAGGGTGGAAAGAAGGTGAAGGGTTCCTTTCCGGATATAACCGACCTGGGAAATCTTCTGGTGCTTTTCAAGCACCAGGGTGTAAGCCGGAATTCGGGTAAAATAAAAATGGCTGGTAATGATTTCTTCCAGGGGTTTTACATCACCGGCACCATCCTGGGGAACCGGTCTGGAAGCGTGATGAGAGCAAGATGCTGATAGGGATTCCATAAAAAATCCTCCAAAAACGACAAACCCAGGTGCCCTGAGAGGCGACCCGGATCCCGTTTTGTCGTCGATGCTGTTTTAACGCCGCCTTCCCTGGCGCCGTCAAATTCATACAGGCTGGTCTTCTGACTTCCGGATCATCTTACTGGCCGCGCCTTCCCATTTTCAACAGTGGCGTATCATGCGGCGGTCATCACCGGTCACAGCGGCGGGTCCGTCATTGATTCTCACAATGTTCCCATTATCCCCGTTACGGGTACCTGTAATCCAAATCTGTGGTCGAACTTATGACTATCCCCTAGCAAAGTCAAGATAAAAGGTGCGAAATTTACAGGCGCCCGGTACCCCTTTGGATAACACTCTCTCCAATGCCCTGGCAGGTAGATCGAAACATGAAACACTTCTGTCGGCTACCGGGTAAACTCAAAGGAAGGAACTCGTTTCAGGATTTGGGCCACCCAACGGTTGAAAGAGTATCTGATCCAGGGGTATTTGGTGAACGAAAAGCGGTTTCAGGAAAATGCAGATGAACTCCGGCAAGCCCTGGCTCTCATCCGGCAGGCAGCGCAGATCCCCTCCCTGGCATCTGACATGGGCCGGTGGCTTATTGATATCATGGGCCGGTATATTCAGACTTTCCTTTGGCTCCAGCAGTACGATGAAGGACTTTTGAAAGATCCAAAAGGGCAGGCCGGGGGAATGCTACCAAGCCCGGACGATGCACTGGCATCCCTGGCAGAGTTGAAATTTCGACTGATAGACCGGGGAGAGGCGTCAAATCTGTTTGCCCTTATATAAAGTTCCTTTTTGCCAAGCAATGTATAGCAAAATATGAAAAGATGATCAAGAGCCTGGAATATGGCCCCAGCCGGAGCGGCCGTTAGAGTCAGAAACACCCCCTGATGATGAATAAAAAATCGGTCCTTGAGCCACTGAAAAAGTGCTGAACAGTTATCTTTGGGCTAATTTTGAACATACTTCACCGGAAATCCCCCAAAGCGCTAAAATTAATGCCAGCCGCCAGCCGTGATCTGGGAATCGGAAAAGTCATAAATTAACTCAGGGACAGGATCGAAAATAGCGGATTTCGGCGGATCATGGTTGCGGATGTTCCAAAGCCCAAAGTGGCGTAGGATTTGTTCGATGAGTTCGAGTTTCTCTATGAAGCTTATGATACGTATTCAGCCCTGGCACTTGGGGCAGATCAGCGGGTCCACCTCATAGATTTTCTGAATCAGGCGAGCCCAATTCTGGCGGAACTCTTTGGAAGACATCTCGTTGGGTATAACAGTGGGGATGGCATCATCCGTACCCGCTTTTTTCCGCATCCCCCTGGCTCATTTTTGACAGTTGATTTTTTAATATACAATAATTTCAAACCCATACATACAGAAAGAAAAGTCTTGGCACTACCTTTCTCGTTTTTTTTAATTGATCAGCTGATCTCTTTAGTGGTGGGGGGCAAAGCAACCCGTACCGATTGAAAAATTTTACCACAGACACCCTTGCATTCGCTTCTGATGGCAAAGCGCTTACCCCCTTCTTCTATTTCCACTTTTTTTAACGCTTTCAAGTCCAGCTTGATGTCATTCCATTCAAATTGATGCTTGTTTTCTGTAAGGCACCGGTCCAGTTCCTTGCGCAAAACAAGGGCCAGGAAACTGCAAAAAACATGGCCCGCAATGTTTTTTGTTTCATTCTGGTGATAAACCGGCCTCGTATCTAAAAGAGATTTAACATCACGGAACACCCGTTCAACTCTCCAGAGTTCCTTATATTTCAGTGCAACCTGGTCCGCAGACAGACTGGTGTTGGTCGTAAGAACCCACTTTCCATCAAAACGGGCTCCTTGCTTAATTTTATAGTCAACGGTCATTTTAATATAAATGGACTATATAAAAGAATATTTTTAGACTCAATATCAAATTTCAATTTGAATTCAGATAGCACGGTTAAAATCATGAGGGATGATTCTAGTCCCGTTACACGGTGTAAAATTCGGTGCGTTTTTATTCAAATCATGGCGGTTTAAGGGAAAACATAAAAAAAAAGCCAATAAGCGAAAACGCCTATCAGCTTTATTTTTTATGGTGGGCCGTCAGGGAGTCGAACCCGGGACCTACTGATTAAGAGTCAGTTGCTCTACCAGTTGAGCTAACGGCCCATAAAAACCCAAAAAATTTATCAGCATGGGACGTGAATGTCAACTTTTTTTTGACGGTCTTGAAAGAAAAGCGGTTGACCCCGTAAAATAAGGTTTGGTATATTCAAACCTTATTTTTACTTTAATGATGGATTAGAATTAAGAGGGGAATACGATATGTGTACTTCAGTCTCTGAACAGCTTTTTGAACAGGCTCGGAAAGTCATTCCAGGGGGGGTGAATTCTCCGGTGAGAGCATGCGGATCTGTTGGCGGGCAACCGGTTTTTATTGAAAAAGGAGATAAAAGCAGGCTCTATGATTCAGACGGCAATGCCTATATCGATTATGTCCTGTCGTGGGGACCTTTGATTTTGGGCCATCGGCCCAAAGCGGTGATCGATGCCCTGAAAAAAATATTGGAGACCGGTACCAGTTTCGGCGCCCCCACCCAACTTGAAACCCGGTTGGCGCACCTGGTGATCGATATGGTGGATTCGGTTGAAATGGTTCGAATGGTCAATTCCGGAACTGAAGCCACCATGAGTGCGATTCGGCTGGCAAGGGGATATACCGGAAGGGATATTATTGTGAAATTCGACGGTTGCTACCATGGTCATGCAGATACCCTTCTTGTTGCGGCCGGTTCGGGTGTGGCCACCCTTGGCATTCCGGGAAGTCCGGGGGTTCCCGAGTCCGTCATATCCCACACCCTGTCGTTAAAATATAATGATATTGACGGGTTCGTTAATTTGATGAAAGAAAAAGGGGATTCCATTGCCGGTGTTATTCTGGAACCGGTTGCCGGAAACATGGGAATGGTTCCGCCGGTGGAAGGGTTTTTGGAAACCCTTCGCGAATATACCGCCACCTATGGGTCGGTTTTGATTTTTGATGAAGTCATGAC
>JANQML010000071.1 GCA_028280105.1 Desulfobacula sp.
ATCTGTTCGATCCGGTCCCTGACCTTTTCCGAATTGATCTCAGGGTGCCAGGCAAGGAACCATCCCCAATCCCCGAAGCTGGGCACATTCTCATGAAACGGCAGGGTGGTCAGCCCGGCGCTTTCAATGGTCCGGCCGATGCATAGAAAGGTCTCTTTGGCAAGATAGGGGGAGGTGCCCTGGGCCACCATCATCCCGTGGACGGAGAGGTGCCGTTTTATCTTTTTGTAGAACTGGCTGGTGTAGAGTTTTGCCAATTCCGGTGTGGAAGGGTCGGGCATATCCACGATGATGACATCCCAGTAACCGGAGACCCGGCTTAGATATTTATCCGCATCCACATTCATCACCTTTACGCTGGCCAGTTTTTGCACCGACCGGAAGGAATCCGGCCGCTGTTTCCTTTCAGACCGGTCCATATATACCTGCCGGTCAATGCCTTCGGAAACCCCCTGTTTGGTGAGTACGGAGAGCCTTGAATCCTGAAATGCGTTCCCGTTGACACGGGTTAAAAGGGGGTGGGTGGCGGCAAGCCGGGTCATCTCAGGGTCAAGATCCACCAGCAGCACCTCTTTGACATCCGGGTACTTTAAGACTTCCCGAAGGGCACAGCCGTCTCCGCCGCCGAGGATAAGTACCTTTGACCGGACCGGAACCAGGTTCATAATCGGATGAACCATGGTCTCATGGTACCGGGCTTCGTCCGTACTGCTGAGCTGCAGGTTGCCGTTTAAAAAGAGCCGTATATCGTCGAACGGCTTGTAATGGGTGATGGCAATGTGCTGGAACTGGGTGGTTTGGCTTAAGACGATGGGATCATCATACAGGGGCTGTTCAATTTTAATTTGCCATTCCCGGTTTTCCCGGTATCCGTATATGACGGCGCAGCAGGTGATGAACATAATGACGGGGGTAACGATTCCCCGCCTGATCAGCCGCTTTTTTGAAAAATAGACAAAGGTGACAAATGCCAGCAGAAAATTCATGCCGGCCGTTATAAAAGCCGCTTCAGTGATGGGAATAAACCTCAGAATCACATAGACAAAGATCAATGACCCCACCAGGCTGCCCAGGTAGTCGGCGGATAGGATGTTGCCCAGGTTTGTGGACAACTCTTTTGAGAAATCATTATTGATCCGGATGATCACCGGGATTTCAAGACCGATCATGATGCCGATAAAAGAGACAAAGAAATAGAGAACCAGACCGTAATGGGATGTATACCCGTAGGAAATATAGGTCAGGGTGGGAGAAAACCCGCCGACAAGGGCCAGGGCGGTTTCCACGGCGATAAAGGTCGGGATCAGGTGTCTTTTGGGGATATGGGCCTGGATCAGGCTGCCGAACCCCATCCAGAACATCATCAGACCGATGACCATGGCCCATTGTTCAAATGAGTTGCCCAGGATCATGGAGGCAAGGCTTGCCTGGATATATTCCAGGATAATGCCGCAGGCCCCGCTGGCAAACATACAGGCGCACAAAAGCAGGGATGCAAAATTAAATTTAGGGGATCGGGTGCTCACATCTCTTCCTTGACCGGCCTTTTCGCCAGCGTTCCACAGAGCGCTTTGGATAAGAAAAGAATGGCCGGCGTTCCTTGCGGTAATAAAAAACCGTCATGATTCAATCCGGGATTCACTGTTTTTAACACCCGGGCAGGGTGCTACAGGGCAAATGCAATGATGATGGCAACGGCATTGACGGCGCTTTGAATGACAATCAGGGCCGCCACATTTTTATCCTCCTTAACTTCAGTGGCAATATCGGTGGTGGGCAGCAACAGCCGGTCGGCAACCGTCCGGAATATCAGAAGCATGATAATGCCGAATGCGGCATAGATACCGAAGCTGGTCAGATCGTTGGCCCATCCTGTAAAATCACCCGATATCGACGTGCGCAGAATGATACTCAGCGCAATAAGAATTCCCCCCAGGCCAATGCCGGCAGCCGGGTTGTTTTCCTTGATTTCCTGGCGGACATTAAACGGTGTGATCATTTCGTACAAAAGACCGAAAATTAAGAGCGTCAGCTGGCCCAGGATAAAAAAGAGGACGGCGCTGGCAATGCCCTGTAAAAAATGGCCACCGGTGCCGGATACTGAGCCGCTGAGAATGAAACCGGTGGCGATGAACATACTGGCTTCCACTATTCCCACGGCGGTGTTACCGACACAGGTCCGCCCCTGGGCATCTGTAAATTCCTTAACGCATTCTGCATCGTTTTCGATATTGCCCAGCATCATGAAGTCGTTGATGAACCGGCAGGTGAATAAAAAACCGGTAATGATCAAACCGTCGATAAAGAGCTGGATAACATCGAGTAAAAAGCCTGACGAAGCCCCTTTCATCGCACCTGACATTGCAATGGCAATACCGATGTAAAGACCGCCCCGGCGAAAACCCACAGCCGTATTCCCGTTGTCGATATGGACATCATCATCAAAATCTTTGGTTCGCCAGTCATCAATCTGCTTTACCAGCCAGATAAAAAAGACAGAGACGATCACATAGGTAGCGGTTTGTCCCAGGCCGGTAAGTGTTGCAGCAATATTCATTTGTTTCTCCTTTTAATGGGGTTATTTCCCTCTGGCTTTGGGGCCGCCGCCGCGAAGGCCGGCGCCTGCTCCCCTGATTGAAGCCGCCTGGGTTCTGAAACCGCCGCTCTGTGTAAAGTGGGTGTTTTGGAATTTGGGTGATCGTTTAATAAATGTACCATGGGTACCGTATTTTTTAAGACCGTTTGGGGTTTGCCCGAAATAGGGTCTGGCATACTTGTAATTATTGTGCCACCCATACCAGGAATTATAGTAATAATAGGCGGGGGGGAAGAAGAGGGTTGAAAAGAACATGTATTTGCCGTACCAGGACCAGAACCGGTCTCCGTTGTCGTCCTCTTTCCATTCCCCGTATTCGGGGTTGCCCACATAGGCCATTCCCGGTGGAGCCGCCTGGGTGAGCCGGTCCGATTCAAAGGTTCCGTAAGGCTTGGCCAGAATCGCCATTCCCAAAAAATCAAGGTTGGCCTCGTATAGATCAAAATCCACTTTTTGCCAGTCTGTCTCCGTGGTTCCCCCGTCTCTTTCAAGAATATATTTGTGGTAAAAGGCCTGTCTTGACGAATCCACCCAGAAAGAGGCGGCATTGTGGCTTCGATGCGGCCATTGGTCGGCAGGGTTCAGCCTCATTTCGTTCCAGGCATTTCCCACCTGATTGACGAAACGGGAACCGGTGAAACCGGTTTTGATAAGCCCGATGGTCTCAATATTCTCCGCAGTCAGCGTTTCAAACGTTTCCGGGCTGACCTGGCGGGTAAACGTGGCAAAAGACGGTCTGTAGACATCTGCATTGTCATTCCAGGATTCTCTTTTAATCGTCACAAAAAATTCAGCCTTCATATCCTGAAGGATTTTTGTGTATGAGGTATAGAGCTGTCCCATCTGTTCGGTGAGCGAACTCTCAAAAGAGGCGGCCTCTTCCAGGCCCAGGGTCAGTGCTGAAGCGGCATCGGCAAAGGCGGCAAAGTCGGTCTCCCTGCCGGATGCAAGGCGGTCGAATTCTAAATTCACGGTTTGCAGATGGGCGTCAGACTCCTGATTTAGAGTTTGGGCCGGTTTAAACCGGGTATATATGTTTTGCTCCAGATCGGGAAAATCGGTGACTGCTTTGGCGATGACCCCGGTTTGAAGGGAAGAGATGATTTGATTGATCCGGTGTGCGGCTTGGGTTGCTTTATTATGATATGATTCGGCATTTGCAACCACATCCCTGATTGCGGCATACCGTTCCGCCGGCTCCTGGGAGATCTTTTTTGCCGTATCGATG
Organism: Desulfobacula sp.; assembly: GCA_028280105.1. Classification (GTDB taxonomy): domain Bacteria; phylum Desulfobacterota; class Desulfobacteria; order Desulfobacterales; family Desulfobacteraceae; genus Desulfobacula. Next base: position 3,825 of record JANQML010000071.1, read on the forward strand.
ATCGAATGGATCTGCCTGATTTCCTCGACAACTGCCGGTGCCACCTCAGGTCTGTTCTCTTTGAGTTTGGGGCGAAGCTGTTTTTTATACCGGTCCGATGCCTTGTCAAGGGTCTGGTATGCCAGTTGAAACTTACCGTCCCAGTTTTCCTTTTCGGCAAACTGGATGACCGGTTTGAAATCGCTTGACGCTTTAAGATCCTTGTATTTGTTCTGGTTGATTCTGATCAGGTTGGCCGTTTTTTTAATGTCCTCCGGGACGGCCTCGGCCCGGTCCCTGAGAGATTGGCTCAGTTTTTCTCCGCCCGTCAAAAAGTTGAGCAGGATGAGGATGACAAGAAGGCCGATAAAACCTGCAATAACTATATTTTCTTTGGGGATCATCCCTTTGGTTCTCCTTTGGTAACCAGACTGATACCTCCCGGCTCAACCGGGACCGAGGTGTAAATACGGTAGGTATCCCGGCTGGAACCCGACCACTCCTCAACGGTGAGAAACCGGGTGTGGTCCTCGTTTTCAAACTCATACATGTAGACATTTTCCCGGCGGCCGTCCTTCTTATAAACAGCAGCCCAGTCGTCTTCATACCAGAAGGTTTCATTGCCGGCGATAATTCCATCCTTGTTTTCGGCAATCCGGTCAAGATCATCTCCGTCAAGGGCATTCCCCCTGTCGTCTGTCAGCTCCCTGAATGAATACCGTTCAAGGGTCATGGAAATCTCAAGCGCATCGTCGTATTCCCATTCAAAATGGACGGTTTCTCCGGTGTCCAGGCAGAGGCAGGTCAGCTCGTATATAAAAAATCCCTGGGGGGTTTTAAAATCATCGGACATCTCTTCGTAGGGGGAGATATCCCGGATGACATAGGTTTGGCCCTGATATTCAAAGAATGCAGACAGACCGGCGTCCTGAACCGTCAGCCGGGTGCGTTCCCGGGGATCTAAAAGCGATTGTTTGTCAAGGGTACGGATGGTGCTCAGTCTCTTTTGAAATGAGTGTTGCGCGGCTGTATCAAGCATGGTTCGATCTCCCTTTTATCCGGTTTCGTCCCGGCGTCCGGCGGTCAGTGCATCGGTTCTGGACCTGAACCGCTCGTTCATTTCCCCCAGGGCATTGGAGCTTTGAGACGCAATACTGATGGTCTCTTTTGAAATCTGGGCATAGGTTTCAAATGCTTTTTCATAAGTCTGGCATGCCTCTTCCAGGGCGTCTATATTCACGGTCATGGACTGACTCATTTTGGCGCCTTTTATGGCGGCGTTTCCGATCACTTCGGCTGTATCTTTCATTGTATCGGCGGCCGCCTGCTGAACCATATCAAGGTGATTCAGGGTTTCCATCTGTTGTTCGGCGGCCACACGGACGGCAAGTGCATTTTTAACGGCCGTGGACAGGATCATGTCGGTGCGCTGAACCAGCCGCTTGACCAGGTGGGAATTACGCACCATCATCTCGCCGCCGAACCGGGTCTGCAGGTTGGAGTTGTCAATGGTCTGAAGATCGATAACTGCCATGGAAAGATCACTGGTCAAAGTCGTCAGGGCCTCCTTGGCCCGGGGATCTGTTTCCGTTTCAAGGTGCCCGGTCAGTTTTTTCCAAATGACTTGGCCTAAAAATATTTTTTCCTGAAGTTTGGGCTGGATCTCTTTTAAGGAATCGCAAATCGTGGATAACTCCGCTGCATCAAAGGCCACCTGGTCGGCATCGTTTCTCAAATGGTCGCGGATGCCGTCAATGGTGGAATTAACCGTTTCCCTGCGCTCTGCAATCACTTTCAGGATTTCATCCCCCTTTGGCAGCCGGTTCACGGTTTTGGTGAAAAGGCCCAACACCTTTTTAGGGAAGGGCATCTCGGTTCTGGCAACCATGGCGGGGTTAACCTTATCCAGCTCGGTTTTGATGGCAAGGATATTCTTTCCCACAGCAGAGGACTCGTCTGTGGCGACGTTTTTTAACACATTCCCCATTTTCCGGTCATAAAGAGTGACCTGGGCCTGGGTTTCCGCCATGATCTCCTGGCCCAGATTGAAAACAAAATTTCCCAGCTGCCAGTCTGACGGGTCTGCTTTTATCTTTTCCAAAAATTGGTTTGCCTCAGCTTCAACGGCATTTACATCTTCATCGGTCAGATGCGCCGGTTTAACCGGCACAAGGTCGGATGGGGTCTGGACCGGGGTAAGGGCTCCCTGGCCCGAGACCTGGTTCACTTCGGTAAGGACCGGTGCCTTTGACTGCCGGCCCACGTTTTGAAGGTCTTGAACCATATCGTTCATTTTGCTCTCCTTTGAAAGAAATCTGTTTTAAAACGGATCTGTCAGAATTTGCCGGCAAGAAAATTTGCCATGGTTTTAAACTCTGCGGTTTCATTTTTTTCCACGATATCACGGCTTCTTTTTGACACGTCATGAAGGCTGTCGATGGTCTGTTGAAACATTTTCAACTGGTGGCCCCGGCTTTCGGGAGACAGATCAAGATACTCTTTAACTGTCTTGTAAAGATGGTCCCTGCCGATTTTTTTTATCTCATAGGTGAGGGTTTCCCCGGGGTACCGATCCATCATGGCCGGGATGACCGCAGCCAGATCATCAATAATGGCCTCGATTTCAAGGGTCATCTCTTCTGAAAGCACGGGATCTTTTCTGATCAGAAGATTGAGCCGTATCAGGCTTTCGGTGATTTCCTTATACGCCTCCTCAGGACCCGGACCCTGGGGAACCGGTGCCTTCCGATCCGGCCCCCCGTTTGTTTCCGGCTTGGGTGTTCCGGTGTTTTTTTTCATAACAAACACGGCTATGGCGGCAACCATAATGATGATAAGGGTGGTGGTAACGATCATTGTTAGACTCCCAAAATAATAATCCGGTGGCTGGTCACCCGAAGTTGTTTTTTATATAATAATAAACCAAATATTTTAAAGAGACTAACACAAATATTGAAATTTACAAGGTTAGGAAAGGGTTAAAAACTCAAGGGGAGCATCAACCTCATCGTTGCAACGTTGAGGTTAATACCATCGACATTTAAATGGACGGCTAAACAAAGCGGTGTTCATCAAATGAGTGGTACAGGCTTTCAAAGTCCGGGATCGGTATTATAATAATAGATATATCCGGGATGGTGTATGGATAAAAAAAGTATCCTAATGATCTCGTATATTTGGATTTTTTTTTAAAGGATGGCATCATAAACTGTAATATTTTGAGGATAAAAAGTTTAAAAGAGGGTTAACCACATGAAAGAGGCGAACATGAAAAAATCGGCAATTAGTAAAAAAATAAAAACAATAACGATTCCCGTGATGCTGATCGCGGCTGCTCTTTTTATTTCAGGGTGTGCGACTTCTCGATCAGGCCAGGTCTATTCCCGGGATGAGGCAAGGATTGTCCAGACCGTTGAGACAGGGACGGTTGAATCGGTAAAAGACGTTCTGATCGAAGGGACAAAAACACCCGTCGGAACAGCGGCTGGAGGTGTGGCAGGCGGTGTGTTGGGTAACACGGTCGGTTCGGGCAGGGGCAGAACCGTTGCAACGGTTTTGGGCGCCCTGGCAGGTGCGGCGGCCGGAACGGCGGCTGAAGAGGGGCTGACCAGAAGGAACGGCCTTGAGATCGTTGTCAGGAAAGATACCGGCCATACCATTGTGGTGGTCCAGGAAGCCGATATGCTGATTGCTTCCGGCGACCGGGTCAGAATTATTACAGCACCGGACGGAACAACAAGGGTGTCAAAATAGAATTAAACCGGTTGGCGGATAGTCAGGTGTACGAAAGAAGAACGCCATTAAAGCGGATCGGTTTTTTATGCCGCAGGCACGAATCCTGTTTAATAAAATTTGACCTTTGGGTTTTCATGGTTATTTTCCCGGACTTGCGGATAATAAGGGATTAGGATAACAGGAAAAGCATGAAAAAAAATACCCGAGTCAATGAGAACTTAAGAAATATTGCCATTATCGCCCATGTTGATCATGGAAAAACAACCCTGGTGGATGCCATGTTCCGGCAGAGCGGTATGTTCCGTGAAGGACAGGAAGTGGATGAGCGCCTCATGGACAGCATGGATTTGGAACGGGAGCGGGGCATCACCATTGCTGCAAAAAATTGTTCCGTGACATGGAACAATGTTAAGATCAATATTATCGATACCCCGGGCCATGCCGATTTCGGCGGTGAGGTGGAGCGGGCCCTTTCAATGGCAGATAGTGCCATTCTGCTTGTTGACGCGTCTGAAGGGCCGCTGCCGCAAACCCGGTTTGTCCTTAAAAAGACCTTTGAATCCAATCTGCCCGTGATGGTGATCATTAACAAGATTGACCGCAAAGATGCCCGGCCGGATGAAGTGCTTGATATGGTCTATGATCTGTTCATTGATCTGGATGCCACAGAGGAACAGCTTGATTTTACTTATCTCTATGCTGTTGGCCGGGATGGAGTCGTCAAGCAGGATCTGGAAGAAGATGTGGATCATCTCAATGTTTTGTTTGAACGGATTATCGATGAGATGCCGCCGCCGTCCTATGACCCTGAAGCCCCGTTCCAGATGCTGGTATCTGACATCGGATATTCCGATTATCTGGGGCGCCTGGCCATTGGAAAGGTCTTTAACGGTTCGGTTAAGTCAAATGAGAATTTGGTCTGCGTGGGAGAAAACAATACGCTTTTGCCGTTAAAGGTAACCAAACTTCAATCCTATGGCGGTATGACGCTGTCTCCGGTGGATGAAGCCCAGGTCGGCGATATCATCGTATTATCCGGGATTGAGGATGTGAAAATCGGAGACACCATCTGTACCAAATCCAGCCCGGTGGCCCTGGAGCGGATCACGGTGGACGAACCCACGGTTTCCATGAGATTTACCATTAACACCTCTCCCTATGCCGGTCAAGAAGGTAAACACGTCCAATCCAGAAAGATCCGTGACCGGCTTTTAAAAGAGACGCTCATGAATGTCGGAATTGAGATCGAAGAGAGCCGGACCGATGAGAGTTTTATCGTCAAGGGAAGAGGGGAGCTTCAACTGGCCATTCTGATTGAAACCATGCGGCGGGAAGATTTTGAACTCTGTGTGGGCCGGCCAAAGGTCATATATAAGGAAAAGGATGGCCAGACGCTGGAGCCCATCGAGCATCTGTTTGTGGATTGTGACGAAAATTTCATGGGAGTGGTTACGGAAAAGCTGTCCATCAGAAAGGGAAAGATGACCAACCTGGTGAATAACGGAAAAGGGCGGGTGAGAATCGAGTTTTCCATTCCTTCACGGTCGTTGATCGGTTACAGGGATGAATTTATGACAGACACACGGGGAACCGGGATTCTAAATTCCTATCTTTCCGGGTATGAACCCCACCGGGGAGAGTTCCCGGTGAGGTACACCGGTTCCATCGTGGCGGACCGGAAAGGGAAAGCCGTTCCCTACGCCCTTTTTAACTTGGAACCCAGGGGCCAGTTGTTCATTGAGCCTGGTACACCGGTCTACGAGGGGATGATTATCGGTGAGCACAACCGGCACCAGGATATTGACGTCAATGCCTGCAAGGAGAAAAAGCTGACCAATATGCGGGCGTCGGGAAAGGACGAGAGTGTGATCTGTTCACCGGTTAAGGCCATGACCCTTGAAAGAGCCATCCATTTCATCCGTGATGACGAGATGGTGGAAGCCACACCGCAATCCATCCGGTTGCGGAAGGCGGAACTCGATGCCGGAACACGCCATGTTTTGCAGGGTAAACTGAAAAAGAAAGATAAGAAATAAGCCGTCTCTTTACCAGATACCAAGCTTTTATCAGAGTTTTAAGCCGTTTACCCGGTCTCTTTCGCTGAACATAAAATTATGTCCATCTCCATTTTCTGACGGCCCGATCTGCCCCCTGATTTTTATGAAAAGGTCAAAGTTGTTGATAAAACAATCCAGGATATCCGGATCAAAGTGCTGTCCCCTCTCTTTTTTCAGGATGTCAAAGGTAACCTCAGGCGGGTAAGGGTCTTTGTAAGGCCGCTTGGAGGTCAGTGCATCAAAGGTGTCGGCAATGGCGACAATACGCCCTGAAATGGGAATGTCCTCTTCTTTTAACTGACGCGGATATCCGTTCCCATTGAACTTCTCATGATGGCTCAAGGCAATTTCATGGGCCATCTGGAGAATTTTTGATCTGGACTTTGATAGGAGTTTGGCACCGATGGTTGTATGGGTTTTAATAATTTCAAACTCTTCAGCGGTCAGTTTTGCGGGTTTTAAAAGTATCTTGTCCGGTATGCCGATTTTGCCGATATCATGCATCGGGGCCGAGTAATGAATGGTGTCGATGAATTCGTCACTGAGTCCGAGCAGACCGGCTAACCGGGTGCAATACTCTCCGATTCTAACGATGTGATCCCCGGTATCCTCATCTTTAAATTCCGATGCCATGACCAGTCGATGGATGGAGTCTATATAAGATCTTTTCAGCTCTCTGTGGGCTTTTTCAGTCTCTTTTTTTAACTCCCGCTCCTGAAGCACCCGTCTGATTCTCAGAATCATCTCCCTTGGCGAAAACGGTTTTTCAACAAAGTCGCTGGCACCGATACTGATGATTTCATCGTATTGATATTTTTGAATCTGCCCGGTCATGACGATAACATCGGCGGAATAGTCGGCCCGGACCCGCTTGGCCAGCTCAATCCCATCCATAATGGGCATGTCGATATCCGTAACAACCACATCAAACAGCCTTTTCGACATTTTGTCCAGGGCTTGTTTACCGTTCTCGGCAAAGAAAGATGAGAAATCGGTGCTGACTAAGGTATTTTCTAGAAGGTCCCTGATCATGGGTTCATCATCAACAATTAAGATACAAGGGTTGGAAGACTGATTTTTCATTGATATAATCCTGATCGTTTGTATAAAAGAAATGCTCTAAGATTACTATCAAACCGGATAAAAAAACAAGAACAATCAGGCGGTGATGAAAAAATGTTCACAAATTTCAGGGCGGGGTGACCGTTTCGCCGACTTAATCCGGCAATGATTGTTGACTCACAATGGTGAATCCCCTATGATTTTAAAATATAAAAATGAAAAATCCAAGTCTTTATTGACACATGACAATGGTGCATCATTATTATTTAAAGATGGGCTGGTTTTTACACAGACATTCTTTGACAGGGAATCAGAATGGGGAGCTTAACGAATGGCTTTGAAAAACGCAGGATTGATCGGCGGCAGCTCTATTTTTATTTAAAAATTATGCATGATGCCGATTCAGAACCGGCCGGATATTTAGCCGATATTTCCATCCGGGGGCTGATGATGCTTGCACGGGAAAAAGTGGGTGTGGATCAAGCCTTCAGGTTCCGGATCGCGCTCGAAAAAGAACTGGAAATGACCGCAGATCTCGTGTTTGAAGCCCGAAGCCTGTGGTGTGAAAAAGATGCCAATCCCGACTATTATATCATCGGTTTCAAGTTCATCGATCTGAATCAGGAAGGGGTTGACATTGTCAACTACCTGACGGGAAAGTACGGATTTGAGAAATAACCCCGCCACTCGCCACTGCATAGAAAAGCCGGATCAATCCGCAATTATCACAATTATCAGAAAACGGCCCCGGTCTTTCAAAGTGGGGACAATCGCAGTTTCGCCGATTTTTTAAACCATCAACCCGGATATTTCACGGATCGATTTTACTCAAATTGTCATGAAATATCCGGGCTGAAAGAACAGGCCATATTGCCTCATTGGAACCGGTTGCTTCTGTTTTTTTGCCTGTTGTTTTTTTTTTGACGGGTTCTGCCCGGTTGGCGTTTTTTGGGTTGCCCCCGGACGGTCCGGAACCGGTTCGCTTTCTGCGTGACAATTGACTTTTGCCGTTCTTTTCTTGCCGGATTTTTTTCCACAAACAGAGGTTCCCGGGTAAACGGATCCAGACCTGTGGCATACATCAGGGTGGAATAAGTGGATGGTGAGGGGGTGAAGATCTGAACCTGCTCCGGTATGATATTCAATTTTTTCCGGGTAAACTCTTTTAGGGCCGTCATCTCTTTTGCGTTGCATCCGGGGTGGGCTGCGATGAGATAATAGGTTAGAAATTGTTTTTTTCCGGATGCTTCGGACAGCCGGTCAAACCGGTGTTTAAACTGCAGCAACCGGTCTGCATCCGGTTTGCCCATCCGCTTTAACACACCGGGGTCAACATGTTCCGGCGCGATTTTCATCTGGCCGGAGACATTGTCTGCTACAATTTTCTTAAGATATGCAGCTCCCCTTTTTTTATCGGCCAGTATCAGGTCGTAACGAATGCCCGATGAGATAAAGACCTTTTTAATTCCCGGCAGCTCTTCCACGGACCGGATCAGTTCCATATGCGTATTATGGTCCGGCTGGAGGTTTTTACACGGTTTGGGAAAGAGGCACCGTCTGTTTTGGCAGGCCCCTTTCTTTGGTTTTTGACGGCATTCAAATCCGTACATATTGGCTGTGGGACCCCCAAGATCCGTGATATATCCCTTAAAATTTTTGAGGCGTGATATCTTTTCGGCCTCTTTTACAATGGACGCTTTGCTTCTGAAACGAACCGTTCGGCCCTGGTGGACGGATATGGCACAAAAGTTACACTCCCCGTAACACCCGTAATGGGTGGGTATGGAAAACCGGATGGTATCCAGTGCCCGGACCGGCCCGTCTTTTTTGTGATAGGGATGAAGATCCCTTTCAAAGGGAAGCGAATGAATATGGTCCAGTTCTTGAGCCGTGCTATAATGTTCCGGAGGATTTAAGATTAAAAACCGGTCGTTATGTTTCTGGTAAAGGGTCGTGGCTGTGAGTGGATCGTTGTTCTGATAAAATAGATCAAAACTGTCGATATAGGCGGTTTTATCTTTTTTTATTGTTTCATATGCCGGCAGGGGAAGCCCTTTTTCGGTTCCGGAAATATAGGCCATTCCCCTGATGTCTTTTTCTGATTGCCCATGTTTCAGAGCGGTTGCAAGATTGATAACACTTTTGTGTGCCATGCCAAAAAGCAGGTAATCGGCCTTTGCGTCAAAGAGGATGGAACGTCGGATGGAATCGGACCAGAAATCATAATGGGCGATGCGCCTTAAACTGGCCTCAATTCCCCCAAGCACGATGGGGCAAGTCTCTTTAAAAAAACGTCTGATCAGATTGGCGTAGACAATAACAGCCCGGTCCGGGCGCCGGTTGTTTATGCCGCCCGGGGTATAGTCGTCTTTTTTCCGCCTTTTTTTTAATGCCGTATAATTGGCGACCAGGGAATCCACGCATCCGCCGGTGACGCCCCAGAACAACCGGGGTTCGCCAAGCCGTGAAATATCCTTCTTATTATCCAGGCACGGCTGGGCAATAATCCCCACACGAAACCCTTTGTCCATGAGAACTTTTCCGATAAGGGCCACCCCCATGAACGGAGAGTCGATATACGCATCTCCGGTCACCAGGATGATATCAAGCCGCTGCCAGCCTAAATCTGCCGCTTCTTTTTGTGTGGTGGGTAGAAACATCCGGATATATTATTATCTTTAACTCTAACTCATTGCCCCGGTCTTACCTGACCGTCTTATCATATTCTAAACCGGCATAATCCGGCATGTTTTTTCATCCATACGGCGGGCCCATCATACCGAATTCTATGGGTGATTACAATCGTCCGTAAAAGACCCCAAATCCACTATCCAATTTTTGTCTCGCATGTGGACCATGGGTTGCACCCCCTCCCTGGCCACCATACGGTGCCGGATGCAAGGCGACAAGGCGTGACGACTGAGGGCGTATCAGCCATACGCCGCAGGGAGGAACGACCGCATGCAACGCAGCAGGCAGGACCGTATGGTGGATCAGGGGCCGTGAATGGCTTTTCAATTATAAACGGGTGTGGTAAGCTCCCGTTCATACGTGAGGGTCATGAGGATGATACTGTAGCGGAAGAAAGAGACTATTTTGCGGTTCATGTTCTAACGGATGGTCGTAAGAAAATCGAAAAATTGAATTTTAAAACTACCCATAACCGTCTTAAATCATCGGGCGGAAAGAATTTGGGGCTCAGTAATTTATCGGTTCAACTGAGCCTGATTGCATTGGGTATTCCCACATTGGTGCTGGTGCTGTTTGAAATTCACACCATTCGCTTACAGACGGTGGGGTTTCAAAACGAGCTGGATCTGTTTTTGAGGAATGAAGCAGTTCAGCTCTCTACCAGCCTCTCTTCTTCTTTATTCAGCCTGGATGATCAGACAATTGAAATGATATGCAAGGCGGCACTGGCAAAACCCCGTATTTTGAAAATAACGGTCCGGGATGGGTCCCGTGAATACCTTAGATTTGAAGATGAGAGCTATAGTCCTGAATATATTGAAAAAGGGATCCGGCGGATTGAGTATCCGATTGTATATCGATACAAAGAAATCGGCGAAATAGAAATCGTTGTAACCACGGTGTTTCTGGCGGAAAGAATTAAAAAAATGAAAACCAACAGCCTTTATCAGGTTATGGCTGTGAATCTGATTCTGGGCCTTGTTCTGTTCGCCGTTCTGATTGTAAAATTTATTAAACCGTTAAGAGAGTTAAAACAGAGTTCGGAAAAGATTGCGGCAGGAGATCTCTACCAGCCGATTACTATTCGCAGGAATGATGAAATCGGTGCACTTGCCGACAATCTGACCCTGATGCGTGATGCGGTCAAAGATCAGGTGGAATCGCTTCAGGCAGAAGTGGAGCGGCATCATCAAACCGCAATGGCCCTGGAAAAAAGTGAGTCTTTTTTGAGATTGATCATTGATTTGATCCCTCACATGATTTTTGTGAAAAACTTTGAAGGCCGGTTTCTGGTGGTCAACCAGGCCATGGCGGATTCTTTGGAATCAACCGTTGAAGCGGCCACCGGAAAATCTCATTTTGACCTGATTTCCGATACAGATCATGTGACGGGGGAACTCAGGGATGACCGGCAGGTGATTCAGTCCCGGCAGACAAAAAGTGTTTTATCAAAATCCCTTGAACCGTCTTCGAACCGGTTTCAATGGTTTTCCACTAAAAAGGTACCGTTCAAAGCGCCTGATGGAGATGAAGGAATTATTGGCGTCACCATTGATATTTCCGAGTTGAAACAGACCGAACAGGCTCTCCAGGAGACCAAGCAGTACATTGATAATATTATCAATTCCATGCCCAGCGCCCTGTTCAGCCTGGATAACAATTCCGCCATCGTCTTATGGAACCGTAAAGCAGAGGAGCTGTACGGGATTAAAACGGCACAGGCGGTTTCAAATCCGGTGGAAACCGTCCTGCCCCAAATGCTTCCCTATGTGGAAAAGATTGCCGAAGCCGTTGAAAATCAGACCCAGCATTATTTCCCCAAACAGTTCCGTTATATCGGCCAAAGGGGAGTGTTCGAGGATATCACGGTATATCCGCTGACGGCCGGTGTTAAGGGCGCCGTTATCCGGGTGGATGACGTAACCGAACATGTCCGGATGGAAGAGATGGTGATACAGTCGGAAAAGATGTTGTCCGTTGGCGGACTGGCCGCGGGAATGGCCCATGAAATCAATAATCCGCTGGCAGGCATGATTCAGAACACCCAAGTGGTTTTGCAGCGGATCAGAGGCGGTGTGCCCGCATCTGTCCGGGCGGCAGAAGAAGAAGGGATGACCATGGGACAGGTCGAACGGTTTATGGAAAAACGCGGTATTCTCCTGCAGTTGGAATTGATACGCGAAGCCGGTTCAAGGGCAACCGAGATTGTTCGAAATATGCTGAGTTTTTCCAGAAAAGAGGTGTCCGGCAGAATCAAAGAGGATATCGTCCGGGTGATGGATAAAACCATTGAGCTGGCGAAAAGTGATTATAATCTGAAAAAACAATATGATTTTAAGAAGATTAAAATTGTAAAAGAATATGATTCAAAAATACCAATGGTCGATTGTGAGCCCAGCAAAATCCAGCAGGTTTTTTTCAATATATTAAAAAATTCTGCCGAAGCCATGCAGGAAAATGACGCAACCCAGCCCCCCCAATTTATCATTCGAATCTTTCATCGGGCCTCATATGCCTGTATTGAGATTGAAGACAACGGACCCGGAATGACAGAAGATGTTAAAAAGAGAATTTTTGAACCTTTTTTTACCACCAAATCCGTGGGGGAGGGGACTGGACTTGGATTGTCCGTTTCCTATTTTATCATCGCCGATCATCATAAAGGAAAAATGAATGTACTGTCCGAACCGGGTAAGGGGACGATATTTGTCATTCAATTACCGATTTCGTGAAGAACAACTATTTGAAAAAATCAAATGAAGTTAAAGCTGTTATTTCAGAATTTACCTCCAATAAATTGATGACCGGACGGCTTCAATCAGGCGTTCCATATCCGGCCTGTGGATATCTCCGATATTTCCGATTCTGAAGGTGTCAGTCCGGGTGACTTTACCCGGATAGATAACAAACCCCCTCTCTTTCAGGCGCGTGTAGAAGACCTCGAAATTATAGTCCGGGTGTGACGGGCTTAAAAATGCGGTGATAATCGGAGACTGATAACGAATGTCAACCAACGGGGTGAATCCCATCTCTTTCATGCCGGAGATGAGAAACCGGTTATTGGCTAAATACCGTTTGAACCGCAGAGTCACACCGCCTTCTTTTTCAAGTTCTTCAAGGGCTTTTGCAAAGGCACGGACCACGTGGGTGGGTGAGGTATACCGCCATTTCCCCTTGCCGTTTTCCATGGTTTTCCATTGGTCGTAGAGGTCCAGGCTCAAGGATCTGGCCCTGCCGCAGGTTTGGCTGAATATGGATTTTCTGGCAATAACAAAACCGAATCCGGGAACGCCCTGGATGCACTTGTTCGCACTCGAGACCAGGTAGTCAATCCCCAGATCGGCAATATCCATGGGAATACCGCCGAAACTGCTCATGGCGTCGACAATAAAGATTCTGCCGGATTGGCGGACAATTTTTCCGATCTCCTCAATGGGGTTGAGAAAGCCGGTGGTGGTTTCACAGTGCACCACTGCCACATGGGTGATATCTGTATCGGTTTCCAGGGTGTGGGCCAGCCGGGGTAAATCCGGCGGATCCAGATCGCCGCTGTCATGGGTGACACAGGCAATACCCTGGCGTGCGGCAATCCGAGTGATCCGGCGGCCGTACGCACCGTTTGCCAGGACCAGCAGTTTGCCCTGTTCCGGGACGGCGGTGGTCAGGCAGGCTTCAACGCTGAACGTACCGCTGCCCTGCATGAGAACCGTGGTGTAACCGGTTTCTGATGTGGCAAGCCGGGTCAAGGTATTCCGGATCTCTTCCACGATCCGGTTGTAATCAATGTCCCAGGTGCACCAGTCTCTGAGCATAACGGCCTTGACGGTCCGGGAGGTGCTCAGGGGGCCGGGGGTTAAGAGGATATAGGGGTTTTCAGGCAGGTTTTGCATATCCATAAACAATTCCTTTATTAACAACAGATGTCAGATAATGCCCGGGTCAGAATGTTAAAGGCGGTTTCCAGATCGGCTTCACTAACGGTCAGGGGAGGTGTCAGGGTCAGGATATGCCCTTTGGAAACCTTAAAACTCAGCCCCAGTTCGAGACACCGGTACATGATGCGGTCCGCAGCCGTTCGGGCCGGTGTCTTGGTCAATCGGTCCTCAACCAGTTCCGCACCAAACATCAGACCCCGGCCCCGGACATCCCCGATGATATCAAATTTTGATTTCAGGTCCGTCAGCCGGTTCAATGCCTGTCGGCCCAGGATGCGGCTTCGTTCCGGCAGATTATGGGTTTGAATATAGTCGATGGTGGCCATTGCGGCGGCGCATGCCACCGGGTTTTTTTCATGGGTATAGTGGCCAAGGGCCCGGTCCGGTGCCAGGTCAAGACGGGAAGCGGCAATCAGGGCGGAAAAGGGCATGATACCACCGCCCAGCCCTTTACCGATCACCACCATGTCCGGAACCACACCATGCTGTTCAAAGGCAAACATGGTTCCGGTGCGTCCTAAACAGACCGCTGTTTCATCAAATATCAACAGGGTGCCGTGCCGGTTGCAGGATCGGCGCACAGCCTTCCAGAACCCCGCAGGCGGGGGAGAGACGCTGGTGCACCGGACCGGTTCGGCAATGACTGCCGCCACATCCTGTTCCCGTTCCAGAACATAATCGATATACCGGGCGCATTTGAGACGGCACCGGCTGCAGTCTCCTGAATCTTCAAACAGGCACCGGTAAGGCTCAGGAGGCGGCACATGTTCGGTGCCCGGCATGAGCGGCCCCATGTTTTTCCGGAAGAGAGATTCCCCGCCAATGGAGATGGCATCTAAAGACGCGCCGTGGAACGAATCCCACATGGAGACGGTTTTATGCCGGCCCGTGGCCACCCGGGCAAGCTTGACAGCCATGCCCACCGAAGAGGTGGCCCCGGGTGCAAAAAGCACCTTTCCCAGGTTTCCGGGCGCCAGATCCGACAGCTTTTCAGCCAGTTCGACGGCGGTTTCACAGGTATACCGGCGGGTGCAGAACGACAGTGATTCAAGCTGGCGTGTAATGGCATCAATAACCGCTGGATTGGCAAAACCGACCTGGTGGACACTGTTGCCGTGAAAATCCAGATATTGCCGGCCTGAAATGTCTGTCAAACGGCTCTCCTTACAGTTTTCAAGGACATTCATGCAGGGGGTGGACAATGACTGATGCAAAAATACATTCGCATCCCGCTTCAACAGGTCCCGGGTTCGGGAATCCAGTCTGTCCGTCCAGGCATCCCGGTTTGCCGACAGGTTGGAATCGCCTTCTGAAAGGTCCGTACTGGGATAGGTTTCCATGGATCAACCGTTCAGGGGAAGTTCCCCGGATTTGAGTCGCTGGTTGATCTCTTCGATAACCGGGAGGAGATCTGCCGTGCTGTCCAGGATAAAATGGGCACCGGCCGCTTTAAAACGGTTCCGAATCGTTTCAAGGCGCAGGTTAAGCGCTTCAGGCGCCAATGCCGCCACCTCCTGGGATGTCAGTCCCATTTCGTTGCCGGTCCGCGTAATGCCCACCGTCCACATCCCTGCATTCAGACCCTCCTGAATATCTGCGATCGTATCCCCCACTTTGACCATGGCTTCCATGGGGTAAGTTTCAAGCTGGATGGCATTGGCATAACACATCCAGGGATACGGCCGGCCGGCCGGAACATCTGACGAGCAGACAACGGCATCCGGGTGATACCCTCTTTCTTTGGCACGGGGAACCAGCACCTCGATCATCTCATCGACATAACCGGTGCAGGAACCGATTTTAATACCCCGTCCGCGCAGGTTGTCAATGGTTTCAACGACACCTTCAATGGGATCGCAATGGTTGGCAATGGTTTCCACCATCAGGGCGGCGGTCCGGTCATAGAGGCTGTCCACATCTGTTTCATCCGGCCCGCGGCCATACTTTTCTTCCCAGGCCGCTGCCACCCGGGGCAGGCCGATCATCCCCCGGATATGATCTTTTTTGGCAAGACCCATAAATTTTCGGGCGTCCTCAATGGTGACAGCCACATCTCTTTGGGCAAACACATCAACAAATACGGCGGCCGGAGCGATACATCCATGATCTACGGCCGTACCTGCCCAGTCCAGGACAACGGACTGCACAGGCCCGGTGTATCTTTTGTTTCTAATAAAAACGTCCATTATATCTCCTTAACTTTTTAAAAAATTATTTTTGGATCCAAGCCAGGCTTCGGCGTCTCAGTTTGGATGTGATGAGGAAGAAGACCAGCCGGATGATGATATTGGTAGCAACAACAAGAACGGATAACGCGCAGGCCGGTGCGATGTCTCCGGCATCATCCATATTGGCGATTGCCACCGAAGCCAGCGGCAGATCTGCCGAATACAGAAAAATGACGGCAGAAACCGTTGCCATGGAATTGACGAAATAATACCCGGCAATCTCAAGAACAGCGGGCAGGCAAACCGGGACGGTTACCCTGAAAAAGGTTTTATAAAACGGGATCCCCATGGAGTCGGAAACCTGCTCAAACTCGATATCCAATTGTTTTAACGCTGTGGTCGCACTCAAAAAACTGACCGTGTAAAAATGGACAATATTGGACAGGACCAGGATTCCCATGGTGGCATAGATAAAGTTAAACGGGTTGGGAATCATTATCCCCAGAACCGTCCAGCCCTTGGCATTGAAAAAAAAGATATAGGAGAGCCCGATCACAAGGCCGGGTAGGGCCAGAGGCAGGATGGAAAGAAAATAGGCGGTTTGACGCACCGGCTTCATAATTCTTATTTTTTCAATCAGGTAAGCCGATGCAAAGGTAATGACCGTCCCTATAACTGCCGAATAAAAACTCATGCGGATGCTGTTGAAAAAGGCGGTGTATCCGCCGCCGCCCGTACCGGTAAAACGGTAGTGCCACACCCCGAGGTCCAGATTGTACGGCCAGACTTTAACCAGTGAGGCAAAAAGTGCGGTACTGTAAAAAAAGAGAATTAAACCGATGATCACGCTGCAGAACAAAAGACCTGCAAAATCGGCTTTCCGGTTAGGTTTTGGCGTCAGCGGAACGGATTTTGCCGCAATCATGGCGGCCTGCTTGCCCTGGACCATCCGGTCTATAATAAAGGCAATGACCGTGGGGATAAGCAATATCACCGACACCACCGCACCCATGACAAAGTTTTGCTGGCCGATGACCTGTTTATAAATATCGGTTGCCAGGATGTTGAAATTACCCCCCACGACTTTGGGTGCACCAAAATCGGTAAATGCCAGTATGAAGCAGACAAAACCGGCGCTTAAAAGACCGTATTTGATGCTGGGCAGGGTAATTGTAAAGAAGATTCGCCAGGGACCGGCACCCATGGACCGGGCCGCCTCGTACAGCCTGGCATCCGTGATGCTCAGGGCAATGGTCAAAATCAGCATTGCCTGGGGAAAGGTATACATGACTTCGGCAATAATAATTCCCACTGCTCCGTATAACGGGATTTCCAGGCCCGGTATCAGCCCGAAAAAGCCATTGGTGACCAGGCCTTTCCGGCCGAACAGATAGATCAGAACGATCCCGTTGAGCAGGGTGGGGGCAAAGAGCGGCATCATGGCGATCCCTTTGAATATACTCTTGCCCGGCATACAGGTTCGGGTCAGGGCATAGGCAAAACAGAAACCCAGGAATACCGATATCAATGTGGTGTAAACGGCGACACGGATGCTGTTTCCGATGGATCCGGACAGGCTGGGGGATGAAAAATATTCAATGTAATTGGCAAACCCGACAAATTGCCCCAGGTCATTGGTAACGCTTTTCACCAGGAGGGTTCCCACGGGCAGAATGACCACCACGGTCATCCAGATGCAGGTCAGAACCATCAACACCCGTTTCAACATCGTTTCACCCGTCAGTATCTCTTTCAGTGAAAAAACCGGGGTGCTGTGAAGAGAGGCGGCTTTAGACAAGAGTCTGCTCCCTGCAGCCGGTATCATAAACCAGGAGCCGGTCAGGCGGCAATGAGACCGTTACCGGCATGTCCTGTTCCAACGAGAACCGCCGGATTTTTTCCGTTTGCAGATCCGCTTTAATAGACGGAATCCGGTCGCCGGTGGAGAGGCAAAGGTTCAGGCGGAAGAGGGAACCCCGGTATTCCATGGACTGAATCCGTCCGGGAAACAGGTTGTCTCCTCTTTTTTCAGGCGATTCGATCATCACATCCTCGGGTCGTATCGCCAACGTTACCTGATCTCCTTCAACAGTTGATGCTGTCCCGTTTTTACCGGTAACGTGAAAGGATCGGCCGCAAAGATCATAAACCCCCTGTCTGATCTTTTTCGCCTCTTTCATAAAGTTCATGGATCCGATAAATGAGGCGACAAAAGGGGTTGCCGGTGTTTCGTATATCTGTGACGGACTGCCTTTCTGAATGACTTTTCCCTCGTTCATGACAAGAATCCGGTCCGCCATGGTCAGGGCCTCTTCCTGGTCATGGGTGACCATAATTGTGGTGACGCCCAACCGCTGCTGGAGCCGGCGGATTTCCGACCGCAGCCTGACCCTGACTCTGGCATCCAGGGCCGACAGGGGCTCATCCAGTAAAAGCAGATCCGGAGACAGGGCCATGGCACGGGCCAGGGCCACTCTCTGCTGCTGGCCGCCTGAAAGCTGGGCCGGATATTTATGGCCCATGCCGCTGAGACCCACAAGGTCCAGCAATTCATTGACCGTACGGTCTATTTCCCGCCGACCTGCCTGGCCTTTGAGGCCGTAGCCAATGTTTTTTGCGGCGCTTAAATTGGGAAACAGGGCATACGACTGGAAAACAATCCCCACATTCCGTTTGGATACGTTGAATTCGGATACATTTTTTTGGTTAATGAAAACAGATCCGGAGTCCTGGATTTCCAGCCCGGCAACCACTCTTAAGGCCGTTGTCTTTCCGCATCCGCTGGGGCCTAAAATGGATAGAAATTCTCCTTGTTCGGCTGAAAAAGAGACCGATTTAAGGGCATCAACGGTTCCAAACCGTTTGGAGATATGATCCAGTTCTAAATAGCAGGTCTTGTTTATACTCATTTTTTTCCTCATATTGGGTCTGATCCGGCGGCCGAATCGGACCGGAGGTGACAATCCGGTCCGATTTTTCAGCCCTGGATTATAGGGAAACAGAGGCCACTTTCCGGCTTTAGGCATCGAGTAAAAATAACCTATCCATCTTACTTGTCTTTTTATCCGTATTCTTCGTTGGGAAAAGGCTTACATAGCTCGCTATGCGCGCCTTTTCCCG
>JANQML010000105.1 GCA_028280105.1 Desulfobacula sp.
ATAGAACAAACCGTTCTGGCATCCCTGGCAAAAGAGATGGAAGCCCATGTGGACCGGGCATCCAAAACCATCACCCACATGCGGCTGTTCGGCCGTAAATCCAGCCTGTCCAAGGAGGACACCGATCTGAACGATGTCATCCGGCGGGCCTTTGATATCTTCAGTCAGCAGCTTAAGCTGAGACAGATCACTGTCCAATGGGATCTGGCCGAAGACCTGCCCCCTATCTATGCCGACCCGGTTAAAATCGAGCAGGTGGTTATCAACCTGCTGATCAATGCCAGGGATGCCATCGTCACCCGTCAGAAATCCCTGAGCCGGGACCGGGAAGACGACCGCCGGATCTGTCTGACCACAGGATGCGAAAACAACCGGGTGGTTGCCCGGATCTGCGATACCGGGACCGGGATTCCCCGGGCGGAAATCAACAAAGTCTTTGACCCCTTTTTCACCACCAAGAAAGTGGGGGAGGGGACCGGCCTGGGACTGTCCATCAGCTACGGCATTATAAAAGAATGCCGGGGAAACATTACCGTAAAAAACAACAAGGGACCGGGGGTTACGTTTACAATCAGTTTCAATATCAGCCGGGAGGGATCGGATGACAAACCCCGCTGAAAAAAAGAACACCATCCTGCTGGTGGATGATGAACCGGGTATCAGGAATGTTTTAAACATCACCCTGGGATCTTCGGGAAATGAGATCTGCCTGGCTTCGGACGGCAAAACCGGGTGGGATGTCTTTATTGAAAAAAGACCCGGGATCGTTGTCACGGATATCAAAATGCCGGGTATGGACGGTATTGAACTGTTAAAACGGGTTAAACAGGCATCCCCTGAAACCGAGGTCATTATGATCACCGGCCACGGGGACATGGATCTGGCCGTTAAAAGCCTGCAGTACGGGGCCACGGACTTTATTACCAAGCCCATAGACAGCCCCCTGCTGGAAACGGCCATCCAAAAGGCACAGGATCGTATTGCCGTCTCGGAAAATATTAGGCATTACTTGGATGATCTGGAAACCCTGGTAAAGCAGAAGACCCGGAAAATCGAGGAATCCCGGGGCCTGCTCACCATCGGCCAGGCCATTGCCGGGATGTCCCATGCCATTAAAAATATTGCCGGCGGATTAAAGGGCGGTTCCTTTGTCCTGGAGCAGGGGATTGAACAGGAGAACCGGGAGTATCTGGCCAAAGGCTGGGAGATGATGAAGGGCAACATTGACAAGATTACCCAGCTCTCCCTGGATCTGTTGAACTATGCCCGGACCACCCGGCTTGAATTTCATCCGGAAAATCCCAATACCCCGGCCCGGGAGGTCGTGCAGTTAATGATACACAGGGCTCGGAAGGAAAAGATCCGGTTCAAACTCTTTCCGGCCCGGGAAAAAATTCTCATGGAAATGGACGGCCCGGCCATTCACACCTGCCTGCTCAACCTGGTAACCAATGCCTTTGATGCGTTTAAAACCGATCCGGATAATCTGCCCGGCAAACCCGGCCAAACCGGTCCGGACAGGCAGATCGATCTCCGGGTACGCGTGGATACGGACCAGGTCTTTTATTCGGTCCGGGACAATGGGTGCGGCATGGATGATGTGACCCGGGCGGCTGTTTTCAATGATTTTATCTCCACAAAGGGGTTCAACGGCACCGGATTCGGCCTCATGACCACACAAAAGATCGTCCGGGAACACGGCGGCACCATTGAATTTACCACCCGAAAAAACAGCGGATCCGAATTTATCGTCCAGATCCCCTTAAAGAACCGTTCATAAGAGAGGGCAAAACCATGGAAACCCTTTATCTCTATCCAAACGGCGAAATCACAAAAAAAGGCAGGCCGGTTCCCTCGGATCTCCTTCAGATGCTTTCCAGCCCGGTTGAGCTGGCCAGCGGGTATACCCTGGGTTCTTTTTTCCGGATGGTTGACACCTATACGGATCTGAAACGGATCAGCACCATTCTGCCGCCGCTCTGCGATATTGCCGCCGCCCATCCGGGTCAAACCGGTGCAAAAGCACCGGAAATCGATTTCCTGCTCTTTTATAAAACAATTGAAATCAACGGATTCCCGGGAGAGCCGAACATCCATATATACAATTCGCTAAAAGGAGAACAGGACCAGAAACAGATCAGCTTAAAATTTTTCCACCTGGAAACATTAATGGATCATGACTTGAAATTAGGACGGTTAAGGCATCTTGTTTTCGGGGACACGGAAGAGAGATTTCAATTTGAAACCCCCTACACCCTGTTCGAACTGGTGGAGGGGATTGCCTGGGAACTCTCCTTTAATTTTAACCCGTTACAATGTTCCGTAAGGAGGTAATCATGTTTAAAAAAATACTATTTGCAACAACCGCATCCCCGGCATGCGATGCAGCGGCAAAAATTGCATTTGAGCTGGCCGAGAAATACGAATCCGAATTAATTCTTTTCCATGTTTTTGGCGTGCCGTCCCATGGGAGCAGTTTTACCATCACCGATTATCTGACCGGTGAGCAGGACGAATCCGGGCCGAATTACATTGACTTTGTAAAAGAGGAGATGAAAACCACCTACGAGGCACAGATTCAAAAACACGGGGAGCCCGTCATTGAGGTGCTGGCCGGCATTCCCTCCACCGAGATCCTGAGGTATGCCAGAAGCCGGGATGCGGTTTCATCCTCACGGGTATGGGCACCCATG
>JANQML010000183.1 GCA_028280105.1 Desulfobacula sp.
AAATGGCGTGAGATTAACATGCACATTCTCCATACTCATTCCGTTACCCTTCATCTGGTGCTAACGAGGAGAATTTGATTAGAAATCACAATGTTTTTCGCTGCCTCTTGCCTAATGCTTCAACGCAAGCTCGTGGAATGGCCCTATGGAGGATCCATACATTGCCGGCAAATATAGCTTGTTCTACCAGGCCATGAGAGCAGTGTATGGTCCCTCTTACCAAAGCTAAGGCTAAGCCCTCTCCGAATTTCAGAGGTGAAGAAACTTCTGACAGGAAAGGCCTCTATTGAGGGCCGCTAGTCTGAACACTTTAAAGGGCTCTTCAACGCCAACAGCTCAGTTCAAGATGCTGCGATCAACCTCATCCCAGAACACCGGAAAAAACCTGGCTTGACGGAACCCTAAAACTCCAGGAAGCCACAAAAGCGATCGAGACCCTGAAATCTGGCAAGAGTGCAGGAGATGACGGCATTCCCCCAGAAGTATGAGTCACCGGTGCACCCTCGCTCCACATGAACCTCCGTGAATTCTTTATTCTTTAGGTGTTGGGAGCACAGTAGACTGTCTATTGCTATCATATTCATGTCCTGTAAAGATTCCGCCAGCGCTGCCTGTGTACCATCCTAAGAATTCATTCAACATAAACTTAGACGTCCTTGAGAATGTTGGGACGCAAATATCCAAGGAATTTTAACAATCGGCGTGGGCGGTTCCATTACGGATACCAGCCGATCCGTTAAGTTAATGACATTGAATTGATTCCTACGCCTTACGAATTACTTACCTGCTCAGAAAGAATTGTTTCGTTGTATTAAAAAAACTGGAAACTAAGCTACAATGAAACTTTAAAAGTCCTATAACAACATATCTCAATGATGTAAATGAATATCTAATTAATCATACTACTAAAATTATATTTTCCAATATTAACTTTATGTAAAAAGTTAAGATTTACAAAATGCATCGAGAGCCCACAATTAAAACGATTCTGGTTGATTTCAAACAAAATCTCTTGAAAAATCGCATTTTGAATTTTAAGTTCGTTCGTTCCCAGCAATAAAACTTAACATCCAATTATAAAAATACTATCTGATACATCTTCTGAAATATCAGGAGCAACTGAGAGCAATCTGTCTATCATCCATCACTTTGATCATGATCTGCCCAACCACAAGATGTGGTATGATCGCCGAATTCAAAAGACAGCCAGAGAGTCGCGATTATTGGACATAATCATGATTTTGGAGAAAATGCAAGAATCCAGATTATTTATTAAAATATCCTTATTCTACAGTTTAATCTTTAAGCTGTTCAATGGAAAGGCCCATTGCAAAAGCCAATTTATCAAGGGTTGCTGTTCGATTTGTCTGTTCGGTTCTTTCCATCTGGGATAACGCCGCCTGTGTGATCCCTGCTTTTTTTGCAACCTGTTTTTGGGTCATGCCAAGATGAATACGCCATGCTTTTATCAGATTATAACCTTTTTTAATAATAAGCCCCACAACCTCATGAGGTATGGTTTCAACGTCCGGATCATTGAAGGCTTTTAAATATTCATCATACGGAATAACCGCAAATGCCGGAACTCCATTTTGTTCTATAATCTGAACATTAGTAGGTTTGTTCATTTCTTCTCTTTACCTCTTCAATATATATGATTTCCAATTCAGGAGTGAAAAACACCCGCCAGTCACCGACCCTTAAACGATAATGGTCCGTTGTTTTAATTTTTTTAACATTTCGGCAGTTTGGGAATTCCGTAAGAGTTCCAACAGCATCATATATCTTTTCCCGTGTTCGGGCCTGCTTGATTTTTCTAAGCTGTTTTAAAGCTTTGTTTCTCCATTTGATTTTGTTCATAGCTTATATTTTAACTTATATTATAAGTTTGTCAATATGGAGTGGCGGAAAAAAGAAACCAGGAGTCATATCGGAATTTATGACTCCTGGCAATTCATGAAAATGGGGACGTTTTTCAAAAACCCCATGCGGTTTAAAGATTGACAAATAGTGGTTTAAAAATCAAGTGGTTTTTATCAAAGAATTGTGCAAAGGTTGTGCAAGGTGGTTAAAATATCTAATAATTTCAATATTGATCGGAGGTTCAAGTCCTCTCTTCGGTACCATAATATTATCTGGAATCATTATTGATTCCCGTTTTTTATTGGTTCGAAAAGGTGATACGGAAGTGGTGCGGCTGTTATTTGATGTTTTGCCGATGAATTTTTAACTTTAAGATGGTTGATATAAACTATAATTTCTGATCAATCCCGCAAACAAAGATATATGGTTTTTTTAGATCAAACCTATAGTTCTTACAACTCCCAGATTCAAACGGATTGACTTAATATGTTTTTAATTCTATATAAAATTTGATCTTGGCTGGGCTGGATTCTGAATAACAGCTTTGCGAGGCCACACTCAAAGTTGAGAACTTTTTACATACAAAGAATGCAGGTGTTACGATGAATTTAAAAATATATCTGAAAGAAAATATACTATTTTCGATCGTTTGTTTACTTTTTTTATGCTCCTGTGCTGAAATTATGTTATATTCCAGTCCTGACGATCCGAATTCTTATCTGCTTAAGGGCATTAAGCAAATATACCAGGAAAAGAATCAATGCGGACCCACAAGTCTTGCAATAATATTTCGATATTATAAAAATCAAACACCATTATCAGAAATAGACAGAGCAACTCGAAACAAAAGGAGCTACACAAACCCGGACGTTATGGTCGATTACGCTATTAGGCAGGGATTTGTAGCTGAGAGAAAAATCATTGAAGATGTAAACTTGTTGAAAGCCTATATTAAAAATGATGTGCCTGTAATCGTTTTGACCCGATTTAATCCTAAAAAATTGAGATCGGGTCACTATGTTGTTCTAATCGGGTACACATCAAAAGGTTTTATTATCCAAGATCCTGAAAAAGGTAGAATCTCAAGATATTATGAAAGTTTCAAACGTGACAGCCGATTCATGGCAGCTGGTCAAATTTTGACCATACCAATTTTTTCTGAAGAAAGGTATCAGAATGCCACAGATGAATATGGTAATTTAATTCAATAAAAAATCCTTAAATGAAATTCCAATAAATATGTCATTGACAAAATTATTCCCTTTCCACTCCATTGTTATTAATTTAGATTAATACGATAATGCCTGAAATTAGGCGGTCAACCAACTTATTTAAGCTAATGAAAAGCAGTTTGTGAAATAAATCAATAAACCTAAATTTTCGTTTTTAGAAACAGCAGTTATCGTGTTTAAATTATATATTGTGGTGGTAAATTCACATTTAATTTTATTGGATTAATCATTCCTGGCAATGCAACAGGAATGATTATACATAGGCTTTTACTTTCCGGATGATATTTTTTTCGAATCTTGAATATTGATTACATTACCAAAGGTTCTTGCCATAAGTTTGGAAGTATCAAACGTATCATCATCGCCAACCTGGCAATATCGATCAAATGCTTTATTTGAATAGATGACTCAAATATTTTTTGCAATGGCAGTTATATTTGTTGTCTGATCGGCAGAATCCCGATCAAAATAGGTTTAAAGATAACCCGCTTGCTGGTATACTTCCTGGGCTATGGTTCATCATGTCCGGGATATCGGTGTTATTTGCAAGTCAACTTTAATTTGTTTGAGCAGGTTTGTCTGGGTTTTCTGGGGTGTTCTTTTTTTCTTGACCCCATCATCCGACGCTTATACCCGCAGTGATTTAAAACGGTTTCAAAACAGTATTATCGACCATCGCCAACGGTTGAATCCCCAGTTTAAGAAGATAAAACGACCGCGGACAGACCTTATCATTATCCACACATCCGAGCTGGGGCTCAAAGCTACCCTTCAGGTTATATCCAAAGGCAAGAGATTTAGGAGCGGCAGATTGACACCGGGCGGCCATGCCCACTATGTGATTGCCAGAGACGGGAGAACTTTCAGAACCCTGGACCGAAGATACCGGGCCGATCATGCCGGGCTTTCAATGTGGAATGGTAAAACCAATATCAGCGATGTTTCCATCGGCATCGAGCTGGTGGCATATCACAATGCCACTATTACCGAGAAACAATACCGGGCTGTCGGCAAATTGTTACATATTTTAAAACAGATCTACCGGCTCGCGGACAAAGATGTGCTGACCCATAGCCAGGTGGCTTACGGCAGGCCCAATCCATGGTTCACGAAAAACCACAGGGGCCGGAAAAGATGTGCCAAGAATTTTGACCGGGCCCGTGCCAATCTGGGGCCGACCTGGTCTTATGACCCGGATGTCAGAGCCAGGCGACTCCAGTCCGATCCGACCCTGGCGGTTGTGTTCTATCCGCCCAAAATCCGCACTGCCCCTGTTGCGGTGAAACCACCGGTCAAGGTCGATTCAAACATTGTTTCCAAGCAAAATTCTGCCTGGGCCATTGCCGGTGAAGAGTATAATTCACCCACTTCAGCCTATATTCTGCCCGGCGGGCAAACCTTGTCCGGTGACCGGGTGGGGGAAAAGATCGGTTGGAACCGGTTGCCCGCCGGTACAAAGATTTTGCTCAATCAGGAGGTCGATCAGGTCCAGATCCAGGTTAAAAACCCGATTAAAACAATTTCACGGAAAATGACTGCCTGGTCCCATGCCGGACCCGATTACCGGTCGGATTCCACTTTCTATTTTTTATCGTCAGGCCGGATTTCACCGGGGTCAGCCATCCGGGACTGGGATGACCTTCCCGTGGGGACTCGTTTGGTGGTGGGATATAAAGGCCCGTTTGAAATCACAAAGCAACAGACCGCCTATAAAATTGCGGGTCAAAAATATAAATACAACGCGGTGATCTACCATCTGCCGGGCGGCCGTTTGGTTCCGGGAGACAAGATTTCAGATTTTAACACGCTTCCCGAGGGGGTTAACCTGTTCCTGCCCCTTTCTATTGGGGATAAAGAATAATTAAATATCTGATTCAATCCGGGAAACCCGTGCGGCAACGGCCCTAGGCAAACACGGATTTCACGGTATAAACCGGATAAAAAGATGAGTCCTGAAATTCTAAATATTGACTGCTTGTTCCTCAACTGTCCGTTTATTAGTCCTTTTTCTGTTCAAAACAGAGGATGGAGCCGTCCGGATAAACCTCAGCCACTTCAACAGGGGCCCCCTTATTATCCCGTGTGACGCGCCCGATACCGCAGGCACTGATGAGTCTGCGGTTTTCTATGCCTTTGGGTGTTCGTTCGGTAATGATTAAATCTCTTCGTTTGGTAAACCAGTTGAGCGGAGAGTAGGGGGCGTGCATAATCTGATTGATCCGGTCCAGCCATTTCAATATCGATTCCGGAAACCGGTTTTTTATCCCGCTGGATGTGATCTGCCAAATGCCGGGGCAGTTTTGGGTGAACCGGAGTTCAATGTCATAGGCAAAGGAATAATGGACATCCCCGGATATAATGACGTTATAGGAGGCTGTTTTTGCATTTTTAAAAATTTCTAAAAGGATGTAGGCTGATTTTCGATGGCCCATCCAGTTCTCGGCATCAACGGCCAGGGAAAGGGAATACCCAAAGGTTGTGAGAATCCGCTGGATCAATTCAATGAGTTTGACCCCGAATATCGGTGCCGGGGCAACTAAAAGAACGGCATCGGTTTTCATCAGCTTCTGCTGAAGCTTCATCAATGCCTCCCAATCCAGCAGACCTGAAGGGCTGGATAGTTTTAAATCTCTTTTCCATCGGCGGGTACGGCTGTCTACCACGACCAGCTCCGGAAACAGGGGCACTTCATAGTGCCAGTGCTTAAATTCCAGCAAGGAATCGATAAATCGGGTATGATTGGCGGTGTCGGGAGATTCGGCATACTGGCGGACGGTTTGAAGAAAGGAATCCGGGAAGGTGTCCGGGGCATTCCCCCAACCCTGGCAGAAAAAATAGGCCATCAGCCCGTTACCGATAATCTGTTTGGTAAACGGGTGGCCGTAGGCGCTCTGCTCCCAGCGGGCAGTGAGATTCCAGTCATCGGTGATATCATGGTCATCAAAGATCATATAGGTGGGGATATGGGCAAACAGCCGCCGGACATGGGGCAAAGACCGGATAAAATTTTGAATGCAGTCCATTTCGGCGTCCCAGGTGGATGCGTGTTTCTCTGAGAGCGGCGGCGTCTTAAAACAGATCTGTTCCCAGAGAACCGGTGACCAGGCCAGAAAATACATGGCCATCCATTCTGCAAATGTGATCAGATGGTTGTGGGCAAAGCTGGATGAAAATATATGTTTGACCCCGCCGCGGCGATACCAGTTTTTTCCAACCTTGGTCCGGGGCAGGATCCGTTTCCGGCCATAATAGGTAAACGCATTTGAATAAAGCGCATCTGAGTCTGCAACAGGGGCATTTTCAAATCTTTCCGGATTCAGTCCCAAAAAATTGATCACTTTGTGGATGGCATAGAGCATGGGACCTGCCACATCGTCTGCATATATCTGGTCACCGGTCAGCATGAGAAGAGCCGGCCTGGTTTCCGGACGGTCCAGGGTTTCCTTGATTTCCCTGTCCAGACCGGTGAAGGCGTCGTCACTGTAATGGTGAGGCTTTCTGCAGGACCCGTGAAAAAAACGGCGAATGGTTTTTTTGACCATAAAAGAAGGCCGGGGCTGGCC
The DNA here is from genome assembly GCA_028280105.1 of Desulfobacula sp. Classification (GTDB taxonomy): domain Bacteria; phylum Desulfobacterota; class Desulfobacteria; order Desulfobacterales; family Desulfobacteraceae; genus Desulfobacula. The sequence goes on from JANQML010000183.1 coordinate 6,659, forward strand.
GGGGTATGAGAGTCCCGGTATGAGTTCTGCCAGCGATGCATCCTCATTTTTTTCAGTCAGGCTCAGGTCATATTCGATTTTTCGGTCACAGGCAAAACGTATTTCCGGACGGACATCGGCCAGATGAATAAACGCCTGATCGCCGACTTGAATTACGGTCAGAACCGTCGGATCCAATTTTTGGGAGAAAAACGGTGAAGTTTGGTCCGGGTAATAACACTTTAAAACAGGCGATACCGGATTGGGGCTGACCCACCATAGTACCAGACGGTCCGGGGTTAAGCGTCTGATCATCGGGCCGCAGATAAAAACGGATAAGACGCCGGTAAGGTTCATTGGGACCGGGAGCCGATATAATGTTTTTTAAAATACGGATGATTGAGACCAACGACACTGACCTGTCTGCCTCTTCCAGGGGCATGAACAAATAAGCCCTCCCCGATGTAGATCCCCACACGGAATGATTTTGAACGATCCGGGGGGGTGAAAAAAACCAGATCTGCCGGTTGAAGATCCTGCCTTAAAACGGTTTTTCCTGATTTGAACTGATCTTTTGCCGTTCGCGGAAGGATGATTCCTGCCTTTTTGTGGGTAAAAACAACCAGACCGCTGCAATCGAATCCGGTTTCCGGAGACTCGCCACCCCACTTATAGGGTGTTCCGATACTGTTCAATGCATGTTGTACAATGATGCTTCGTTTTCTGGGAAGGTTTTCCGGCAGTGAAGGAGATGATTGTAACGGCGATATCGCGTCCGGTTTTTCCGGAGACGTATGCCGTGCCCGGATATTGGGCTGGCTGGCCGAACACGACCAGCCCAATGCCATGATTAAAATCAATGCCCCCCATTGTTTGTATCTGTTTATGGAATGCATTCCATCCTCCTGCTCAGGGGGTGGTAAGCGACAAACTGCCTTTCTTGCTCACCCGGATCAGGGGGTGAAAGGTGCCGACATCCAGTTTGGCTTTAAAACTGTAATTTAATGCGTCCCGTTTCTGGTTTCGGATCATATCCGATATCAATCCGATTCCGGAAAACATGTCAACCGAGGCGTTGAGCTCCACATCGCCTTCTCCGTATGCCTCTATCCGGGGCAGATCGTTGGATACACCGGTCATGATTTTGTGCCCTTCAAGTGCAATCGTATAGGAAACCCCTTTTAACTCCAATGCGGTTCGATTGGGATTAACGATACGCAGCCCGATTTTGAATCGGGGCAGCAGGCCGTCTGTGGGGATGGTTTCAAAAGAGGAGATGGTGACAACCGGTGTTTCATAGCCGGATTGAAGCGATGCGCATCCTGCGGCCAGCAGTATGAAAAGAGAGAGGAAGAGTGTGGAAAGGGTCCGGATCATTAGGCTATCCAATCGTGTCAATAAGGGTTCCCACCGTTTCATCATAGGTTGAAATCATTTTTGCATTTGCATTGAATCCCTGTTCGGCGATAATCTGGTTGGCAAATTCCTCGGCAATATCCGTGTTTGATAGCTCCATAAAATCTCCGGCCGGATTTAATGGGTTTTCCACAAGCGGACCGGGTGTATCTATTTTTGTTATCACGGATTCAACCCCGCCGTTCACCCCTTCTGAGTTAACGGCACGGCTTTTTTTAAAATCCCGGGACAGGGAATTGGCGACATTATCGGCACTGACATGAATCTGTTTTGAAAATGCCTGAAGTGCGGATGCATTGTTATGAATAGATGAAACCATAATAAAAACTCCTGTTAATAAATCTATTATGGTTTTGAAATGCAAAAAACATGCTAATAAAAAAGATACCTATCAAAAAATGTGAAACACCTTGATTAAAAAGGGGTGGTTTGTGACCAACCATACTCAACCCCTATAATTTTTATTAAATTCCTTGGGTGAATAAATAACAAAAAATGTCAGAAATGACAAATATCGATCTGTTTTGGGAAAATGCGGCTTGATGCCATAACCGCAAAAACTATGTTAGGACGCTTTTTTGCGACATCAAGGAATCGGGCTAAACCGCGATTTGAAAGGACGATGCTTGTTGTTCAGGCAGGTTGTTGACCCTCTCATATTCATCGGCGGCTTTTTTCAAGCTGCCAAAAGCCTGATTTTCATTTGAATCGGCCTGTTCTTTTGCCTGCAGGGTCATCAGGTCTGAAAGGGCTTTTGAAGCGGCTGCCGATGCCTTTGCAGCCACTTTGAGGTCCTGGGGAGACGGGTTGGCAGGCGCCAGGGCCGCGTTCTTAACCTGCCGCATTTTCTGAAGCGTGGCCTGGGGGTCTCCGGGGACGGCTGATGTATCAATCGTCACCTCTCCGGCAACGGCATAGTTTTTACCATCAGGGCCCCGTTGATATTTAAAGTTGGCACCGGATGTGATATACCGGCCACCCACCGCAACGTGGGCCATCTCATGCCGTCTGACCTCGGAGTCGATCTGTTTGAGCTCTTCTACGATCCGCATCTCTTCGGGTGTCAGGCCTTGACCGTTTGTCTGTGCGGCATCTGCCTGCCTGAGATGGTCTCCATTTTTTTGGGACGCCTGCTGTTCCGTGTTTTCGGCTTTCGTGTCCGGAGAAGCGTTTGTCTGATTGACCTGATTCGAGGTTTCCGCCAGATGATGTTTTTCACTTGCCGGATTTAGTGTTGGCTGTCCGATCCGGTGAATACCGGAAACTGAGCGTTCAAGTGGTATGGAACCGGCGGTTAAAGCATGGTATGTCGCTCCTGATACGTTCATGATAAAATAAAATCACATATATTTTTATAACGAATTGTAATTGATTATAATTATATAAAAAAAGCAAAGCAACCCTAAAATATAATAAGATTATAGATTGACATATTTGTTCTGATGGTGGTATAATTTTAAGTTGAATTTTTCTTCTGACTTGATAGATAGAAGGGATACCTGTCAAACCGTTTTTATTCTAAATTTTATCCTAAGGAATGATCTCATGGGTCGGAAAGCAAGCCTATCCAGGAAAACAAAAGAGACAGATATTTCCATTCGACTTGATCTGGACGGATCAGGGAATGTTGATGTGTCAACCGGTATCTCTTTTTTTGATCATATGTTGACGGCTTTGGGGGTGCATGGATTTTTTGATCTTGAAATTACCGCCAAAGGGGATCTTGACGTGGATTTCCATCACACGGTTGAGGATGTGGGGTTGGTCCTGGGACAGGCTCTTTCAGACGCTCTGGGCGGTAAGAAACGGATTGTCAGGTTTGGCGATTCCTGTGTTCCGATGGATGAAGCGCTTTCAAGGGTAACCATCGATCTTTCCAATCGACCGTACCTGGTTTATAATTTTCCGGATTCTCTGAAGGGCCGATCTGAGTTTGATGCACACCTGGCCAAAGAGTTTTTTCAGGCCCTCTGTGTGAGAGGGGCATTTAATCTGCATATCAATTCGTATTACGGCGAGAACGGACATCATGCACTTGAGTCCATGTTTAAGGCGTTGGGGCGATCTCTGCACATGGCAACACGGATAAATGAGGCGATATCCGGTACCCTTTCAACCAAAGGCGCCTTATAAGAACGGGATTCCGCCCGGATTGACCACGGCAGAACCGGTAAAAATGTTTTTAGGCCGCATATGATTGATTTACGATACATATCATGTCTGCCATTGATGGCAGCGATTGTGGTTTCCCTCAATGGGAGTCTGGATTTAAAGGCAATAGATATATCAAAATAACGATTATATGTTCGATTCTTGTTGACATCTGTTTTTAAAGACTTAATTTATCCGTTTGCATAACCGAAAATTTTGGAGTCACTGCCGCCAGCGATGTTTATTCCTGAAGAAAAAGTTTCAGAAATTTTAAATACGTCAGACATAGTCGATATAGTTTCAGAATCGGTCATTTTAAAGAAATCCGGCAGAAATTTTTTTGGGCTGTGCCCGTTTCATTCCGAAAAAACACCTTCATTTTCAGTAAACCCGAGCAAACAGATTTTTCACTGCTTTGGCTGCAGTGCCGGCGGAAATGTACTGACCTATGTGATGAAGTATCACGGACTTTCCTTTCCCGAAGCAGTTAAGATGATTGCCCGCAGATATAATATTGCTATTGAAACCAGGGAGCTTGATCCGGAAAAACGGCGTCAGATTCAGTTGAAAGAAAAATTATTCCGGTTGAACAACCGGGTGATGCAATATTATCACAATTGTTTGAAAAGCGGCAGTCAATCGGTTGAAGCCAGGGAGTACCTCAATCAAAGGGGGCTTTCCGGCGATATGGTTGATGAATTTAAGCTGGGATTTTCCCCGGATGCCTGGGATTCGGTTGTCAGGCAGTTTAAAGGGTTTAAGACATCAAAAAATGCGGCGGTTCAATCGGGATTGGTTTTAAAGCGGCAGCAGTCGGACGGGTACTATGACCGGTTTAGAAACCGGATCATGTTTCCAATTTTTGATGTGAATATGCAGGTGGCCGGATTCGGCGGCAGGGTCATGGATGATGCCATGCCCAAATATATGAACTCCCCGGAAACACCGGTTTATAATAAGAGCCGTATTTTATACGGCTTACATGCCGCCAAACAGCACTGCCGCCAACAGGGCATTCTCTATATCGTTGAGGGATATTTTGATTTTTTATCGCTTTATCAGCACGGCATAAAAAATACGGTGGCAACCTTAGGAACGGCATTAACACCGGATCACATTCGGATTCTCAAAGGATATGCGTCAAAAATGGTTTTGGTATTTGATTCGGATGCGGCCGGAATTAGTGCTGCCAAGCGAAGTATCAAACTGTTTGGTAAAGAGGGGGTGGATACCCGGGTGCTGGTGCTGCCGGACGGCAGTGATCCGGATTCTTATGTTGTCAAGTATGGGCAAAAAGCATTTAAAAAACTGGCCGACGGTGCCAAGTCAGTCATACCCTTTTTATTGAAGGTTTCGACGGATACACACGGTCTGTCTGTTGAAGGAAGAATAAAGATTTTAGATGATATGAAGGTGCACCTCAGTCAGATTCAGGACAGTGCACTTCGATCATTGCACGTAAAAGAACTGGCTGAAATATTGAAAATCGATGAAAAAGCGGTTCTGGAAAAGGTAAGAGACCAAGCATTGAATCAATCGGGGAAAAAGGGATCATTGACCGGAGTGGAACCTGTTCAGGAACACCCGGAATCCGATCCGAGAGAAAAACAGATGATTTCAATAATGCTCAATTACCCTCAAATTTTGGAAGACGTAAGAAAGACAAAGGTGTTGGATTCTTTTTACTCTGAAAGGTTAAGACGTCTCGGAAAAAAAATCGCAAATGTCACACCCGGTGAAAACGCTTTTATAACATCGGTCATGGCAAGTCTGGACAATGATGACGACCAGTCTCTGATTGCATCGCTGGTCATAGGGGATAATTTTTCGGAACAAAACGCTCACCCGGCCGCTCAATCAATTATAAACCGAATCATACGGGTGAGAAAAAAGAATGAAAATATTTTAACAAATAAAATTATAAGTGCGGAAAAGGGCAGTGATTCTGAATGGGAGCTTTTAAAGCTAAAGCAGAAAGAGATTCAGCAATTGCATGAACATTGAACTTTTTAAGCCTTTGGGAGACATTTTATGGCAGGAAAGACAAAAAAGTCTGGAGAGAATGTAACAATCGACAAGCAGGCCTTTTTGAAGCTTATAAAAAAAGGAAAGAAATCAGGTTCTCTCTCTTTTGCCGAAATAAATAAAGCAATCTCTGATGATATCCAGTCCTATGATGAGATTGAAGATGTTGTTATGGAAATTCAAGCAAATGGTATTGAACTGGTAGATCTTGAAAAAGAGAAAGTAAAAAAAGAAAAAAAGAAACCCTCAGCCCAAACGGAAACCGCAAAGAAAACAGCCCCCTCAAAAAGTAAAGGAAAAGAAAAAGCAGGCGACAAAAAAGAAAAGACGGCAAAAGATTTACCCTCAAATAAAAAAGATAAGTCAGATATGGAATTTGGTGCCGTAACCGACCCTGTCAAGATGTATCTTAAAGAGATGGGGATGGTTACGCTTTTGAGCCGTGAAGGTGAAATCGAGATTGCAAAGAAAATAGAGAACGGAGAACGGGATATCCTAAGGGCAATGATCGACTGCCCGCTCTCCATTGATACCATCTTCATGTACGGCGAAAAGATGGAGAGAAAGTCTATGCGCCCCAAGCATGTTTTAAGGGATGTGGATGAAGGGGACGGTGCGGTTGATGAAGTGTCAAAACAGGAGAAATTTTTAAATTCTCTTAAAGTCATAAAGACACTCCATGATGAAAACCAGATTAAAAGAGACGTGCTTCTCAACGCCAAGAAAAAACTGAAAAAACATGACGTTCTGGTGGCTGAAATTTTTGAAAACACGGAAGTTATTTTTTCCGAGTTGAAGAAATGGCGATTTGAATCCAATGTCATCGACAATATAGAGAAAAGTATCCGAAACAGCATCGCCTGGTTTGAAAAAATCGATGAATTATTAAAAAAATGCGCCAAAGCCTTGGATGTCACACCAAAGAAAATGTTTGAGCAGATGACCAGTGAGAAGGCATTTGTAAAATGGGCCACCTCTGCGTCAGATATCACTAAAAGCCGGGCGGCTGTTTTATATAAAGACATCAATGCCATCCAGGGGCAGATTGCCGCCCGGAAAAACGAAGTAAAGGGCGGGCCAAAATTCTTAGGTCAGATTGTTAAATCGATCAACAAAGGACGTACCAGTGCCGATCGAGCGAAACGGGAGCTGGTTCGGGCCAATTTGCGGCTGGTGGTCAGTATCGCCAAGAAATATACCAACCGGGGTCTTCAATTTCTCGATCTGATCCAGGAGGGGAATATCGGATTGATGAAGGCGGTGGATAAGTTTGAATACCGGAGAGGATACAAATTTTCGACCTATGCCACATGGTGGATCCGCCAGGCCATTACCCGGGCCATTGCCGATCAGGCCCGGACCATACGAATTCCGGTCCATATGATTGAAACCATTAACAAGCTGATCCGCACATCACGGTATCTGGTTCAGGAAATGGGTAAAGAGCCCTCGCCCGAAGAGATCGCTGAAAAGATGGAGATCCCCATTGAGAAGGTTCGAAGGGTGTTGAAAATAGCCAAAGAACCCATCTCTCTGGAGACGCCGATCGGGGAAGAGGAGGACAGTCATCTGGGGGATTTTATCGAAGATAAAAAGTTTTCGATTCCGTCTGATGCGGCCATTGATTTTAGCCTGGCCGAACAGACACGGAAAATCCTGGCAACCCTGACACCCCGTGAAGAAAAGGTCCTTCGGATGCGATTCGGTATCGGTGAAAAATCCGATCACACCCTGGAAGAGGTCGGCAAGGATTTTACCGTAACCCGGGAACGGATCAGGCAGATCGAAGCAAAGGCATTAAGAAAATTACGTCATCCTACGCGGAGTAAAAAACTTAAAACCTTTATTGAAAATTAACTTTTGAATCGATAATTGGGTTGACACTAAAAAGAGTTTTATATATAGTTTTCAAGTTTGCGTGGAATTAAGGGCCTATAGCTCAGTTTGGCAGAGCCACCGGCTCATAACCGGTCGGTCCCTGGTTCGAATCCAGGTGGGCCCACCAAATAGAAAGGCGGAGAATTTGAAGGTGCGTACAGATCAGAAAGGATACACGATCCATATATGAATGTACCTGAAAAAAATCTGCCGGGTATAAAATAGATAAAAGCGTGGTCATGTACCACGCTTTTTTAGTTTTAATAGGGGGGGGCTTTGAAAATAAAAGATATCTTAACGATATTAAACCGGATTGCACCATTTGAACTTACAGAGAAATGGGACAATTCAGGCCTTCAGGCAGGCAACCCGGAGGCGGAGGTTGATAAAATTATCATCGGTCTTGATGTCACCATGGGACTGCTGAATGAAGCCAGGGAAAGAGATGCCGGACTGGTTCTCACCCACCACCCTTTGATGATTTCACCTGAAAAAGTATTTGATTTTAATCAGATGCCGGGCTCCGCCATCCGGGAGGCGGCAATACATAACATCAGCATCGTCTCTGTTCATACCAATCTGGATAAAGCTGAAAACGGTCTTAATGATTACTTTGCAACCCGGATCGGGGTTGAGATCAAGCAGGCTTTTTTACCCCATGACTCCCTTTCCGGAGACCTCTCTTCAGGGTTGGGTATCGGCCGGTTGGGCCGACTTGAAAAAAAGATCCGGTTTAAAACGTTTGCAGAAGAGACCAAAGACCGGCTGGGGCTGCCGAACATACGCATCACCGGCAATCCGGATAATGTGGTTCGGGAAATAGCCGTTTGCACGGGAAGTGGCGGCTCTCTGGTCCGGGACTTTATCGGTTCCGGTGCTGATGTATATGTGACAGGTGATGTGAAATATCATGAGGCGCGTCAAGTGGAAGAGGCCTCAAAAAACATGATTGATGTCGGGCACTTCGGCTCAGAGCACATGGCTGTAGAATTGCTTTCAAACCGGTTGAATCATGTTTTTGAAAAAAACGGGGTTGATTTGGAAGTCATACCGTTTTTAAAAGAAAAAGATCCGTTTACCATAGTTTGAGGATAAGATTATGAGCGAAATTTCAAAGCAGGATATTCAAACCCTTGTTAAACTCCAGGAAGCCGAAAGTGAGATTGTCAGGCTGACAAAAGTGCTGGATAAAGTTGAAAAGGAAAAACAGAAAATCGGTCTTCAAATTAAAGCGTTTGAAACGGCTCTGGAAAAAAACAAACAGGAACTTTTGGCGTCGGAAAACGGATGCCGGGGAATTGAAGCCGAGATTCAACTCATTGATGACCGGATTATCAAAAGCAATGAAAAGCTTCGAATGGTCAAGACCAACAAGGAATATCAACTTCTCCTGAGAGAGGTGGATGACAATAAAAAAAGAAAAGACATGCTTGAAACCGAGTTGATTGAGTCCATGGAACAAAAAGAGAAGCTGGCACTTTTGGTTGAAGAACGCGAGACGGAATTTCAGCTTTTAAATGATAAAATTAAAGCGGAACAATCAGAGATCGATAAAAAGACATCTGATGATAAGGAGCTTTTAAATGAGTATCTCGAACAGCAGGCTGAAATCGGAAAAAATCTATCCCCGTCTTTGATGACACGGTTTGCCAAAATATCGAAGATGAATAACGGGCTGGCTGTGACGACTGTTAAAAACGAAGTCTGCATGGGCTGTTTCATGAATATTCCGCCGCAAATGTATATCGATGTACAGCGGGGGAAATCATTGATCTCATGTCCCCAATGCAGTAGAATTCTATATTTTGAAAATAGTTAAAAAAGGCGGTTTGACCCGGCAGAACGATCGCCGGGAATCATTCCCGGAGGAAAGTCCGAACACCGCAGGACAGGACGCTCCATAACATGGAGTCACGGTGACGTGAAGGAAAGTGCAACAGAGAGCAGACCGCCTCGCTACTCAGTTCATCGAATAACGCAGTCATTTCAGCCGTTGCTCAATGAACTGAGTAGCGAGGTAAGGGTGAAACGGTGCGGTAAGAGCGCACCAGTTTTCCAGGTGACTGGAAAAGCTGGGTAAACCCCGTCCGGTGCAAGACCAAATAGGGAAATGACCGAGGGCTGTCCGTCCGAGTTTCCGGGTAGGTTGCTTGAGGTGTGCGGTAACGTACATCCTAGATGAATGATCGTTGACCGGGTTGAGGTAACGAGGCCAGGTAACAGAATTCGGCTTACAAATGGGTCAGGCCGCTTTTTTTATTTTATAATTTTGGAACGGCTTTATGGCAATTCAATGTGACATTTCATTTAAGGAGAAGGTAAACATCTTCTCCTTTGAATATCTTAAATGTATTCTGTTTGTGGTTAATCTGGATGACGATGATTTTATTTTTACAAAAAAGCTGTTTTCAAAGCTGATCACAACCTCCCATATTCTCGAAGATTTTCTCGAT
>JANQML010000187.1 GCA_028280105.1 Desulfobacula sp.
TCTTCTTCGTTCCCAAGGTTTTGCGGTAGAGTACTACAGCGGCAACCTTGGCGCCTTGAAGCTGGAACCTTCACGCTTTTTGCAACGATGAGGTTAACAGACCTATTCTCTACTGATTAGAAAGATGCCGTACGTGGCAAACAGGTTGGGCAAAAACGGGACGGTTCTGCCGTGCTGCTGATTTGGCGTGGTGTTGATGGCTGCCTGTTTTAAAATTTTAAATCCCACCTGTTTTGAAAAGGACTGGAAATCGGTCAGGCTCAGGACCCTTATATTGGGGGTGTTATGCCAGGAATACGGCAGATCTTTTGTCACCGGCGCCCGGCCGGTAAAGGCCAGCTGAAACCGGATGTTAATATGACCGAAATTCGGAAAACTGACCACCCCCATTTTTGCCACCCGCATCATGGAGTGGATCAGGGTGGACGGGTCATAAACCTGCTGGAGGGTCTGGGAACAGATGGCATAATCAAAGGCATTGTCCGGGTAATCTTCTATCTCCTCGTAAATATCTCCCTGAAGAACCGAAATCCCCTTTTCAATGCAGGCCAGCACCTTTGATTCTTCGATTTCAATCCCCCGCTCCGTTACATTTTTATGTCGCTTGAGCCAATGGAGCAACTCTCCCTCACCACAGCCCAGACCCAGCACTCTGGTGCCGGGTTCAACCCAGGAGGCGATGGTGGCCAGGTCATATCGAAGCGGGTTATCCGTCATAATAAACGCCTTTTAAAAATCCTCTGAGCAGATTTTCAAGCCGGGAATCCGGGAGCAGGAAGGCATCATGGCCCCATTGGGCATCAATTTCACAGAAACTGACATCCAGATCATTCTTTTTCATGGCCTTGACCATCTCCTTTGACTGGTAAGTCGGGTAGAGCCAGTCAGAGGTGTAGGAGGCCACCAGAAACTTGGCTTTACACCTGGAAAATGCGTTAACAAGTGAGCCGCCGCCATGTTGTTCCGCCAGATCAAAATAGTCGGCCGCCTTGGTCACGTATAAAAAGGAGTTGGCATCAAACCGTTCGATAAATTTATTGCCTTGATACTGGAGATAGGATTCCACTTCGAATTCCGCACCAAATTCAAAACTGAGTTCAGACCGGTTCTGGAGTCTTCTCCCGAATTTTGTCCGCATGGATTCATCTGACAGATAGGTGATGTGACCGATCATTCGGGCAATGGCAAGCCCCATATCCGGTTTATGGCCGCCATAGTAGTGGCCGCCCTCCCAGTTGGGATCCGCCATGATCGATTGCCGGGCCACTTCGTTAAATGCAATGGCCAGGGCTGAATGCCGGGTTGTCGTTGCAAGGGGAACCGCTGATTTGACCATCTCCGGATACCGGGTGCACCACTCAAGAACCTGCATGCCGCCCACAGAACCCCCGATAACCGATAACAGCGAATCAATTTCCAGGTGATCCATCAATGCCTTTTGTGCCTTCACCATATCTGAGATGGTGATCAGGGGAAAATTCGTGCCATAGGGTCGGCCGGTATCGGGATCCGTGGATGAAGGCCCGGTGGATCCGCAGCAGGAGCCGATAATATTCGAACAGATGACAAAGTATCGGTCCGTATCAATCCCTTTTCCCGGTCCGACCATGATCTCCCACCAACCCGGTTTTGCATCCTGTTGTGAATAATACCCGGCCACGTGGGAATCGCCTGTCAGTGCATGGAGAATCAGGATCACATTGGATTTGTCTCCATTCAAGGTCCCACAGGTCTCATATGCCAGGGAGACCGGGCCGAGGCTGGCACCGCTTTCAAGATCAAGCCGGTCCGGCGGCTGGGCAAAGGTGAAAAATTGTTTTTTCACGATTCCCACGGTGGTGCCGTCCTGCTGCCGGTCTGTGTATTCGCTCATGGTTCTCCGGTCCGGTTATATCGCATCGAGCCCCAGGGCCAGATCGTTGCAGATATCCTCTGGATGCTCCACCCCGACAGATAACCGAAGCAGGCAGGGATCTGCCAGTTTATCCCTCAGATCCTGGGGGAAAGAGACGTATTGGGATGAGTACGGGTGAATGATCAGGGTTTTACAATCCCCCAAATTGGCGATGTTCAAGATCATCTCAAGCCGGTCAATGAGTCTGAAACAGGCTGCCTCGTCTTTCAGGCCAAAGGTCAGCATGGCTCCGAACCCCTGCCGGTTAAACTGGGCATTGGCGGTGCCGTAGGAATGATGGTCTTTAAAACCCGGAAAGTTGACCCATTCAACCCGAGGGTGATTGTTTAGAAAGTCTGCAACGGTTATGGCATTTTCCATGTGCCGTTCCATGCGAAGACCCAGGGTGGTTAAACCGATGGCTGTGAGATAGGAATGCATGGGGGCCGGTGTGGTGCCGAAGTTGATGTGGTGCTCTTTAAACATCCGGTGGAGATAGGCCAGGTGGCCTTTCTGCTCAACAAAGGGGCCAAAATCCGCAAATTTTGGAGTGGACCAGTCAAAGGTTCCGCTGTCCACGATCAACCCGCCAAGGGCTCCGCCATGACCGGACAGATACTTGGTGGTGGAATGCACAACAATATCGGCACCCAGTTCAATGGGGCGGCAGAGCCAGGGGGATGCCAGGGTATTGTCCACCAGCAGGGGAATTCCGTGCGAATGGGCAATCTTTGAAACCGATGAAATATCAAAAACCTCCATGCCCGGATTGGTAATGGTCTCCATGTATACAAACCGGGTTTTATCGGTAATGGCCGCCTCAATCTCTTTTAGGTTGAGCGGATCAACCAGCCGGGCGGTGATGTTGTATTTTTTAAAGATATCGGTAAACAGCAGGTAGGTGGACATGAAGAGGGATCGGGATGCCACCAGTTCATCTCCGGCCCGGAGCAGCGTCATACAGGCATTGGAGACGGCAGCCATGCCGGAACTTGAAACGACGGCACCGGCACCGGACTCAAGGCCGGCCAGTTTTTGTTCCAAAAAACGGTTGGTGGGATTGCTCAGCCGCATGTAGATGTGATCTTCTGTTTTCCCGGCAAATGTCCGGCTTAAATTATCCGCACTTTCATGATAATGGCCGGCAGACTGGAAAATCGGCGGTAGTGTCGACCCTTCCCAGGCAGCCTCTTTTAATCTGTCATGGATGGCCCGTGTTTCAAAATGATAGGTTTTTTCTTTCATGATCTTTCCTTGTTAAGTGCTTTCAATTTAAAGAGAACAAATATCACATTGTGGTAGGAATTTGTCAACGCCTGTCTTGGAACCGGCTCAATTTTTTAAGTCCGTGTCTTAACCTCATCGTTGCAAAAAGCGTGAAGGTTCCAGCTTCAAGGCGCCAAGGTTGCCGCTGTAGTAATCTACCGCAA
>JANQML010000217.1 GCA_028280105.1 Desulfobacula sp.
ACCGTTGTGCGGGGCATGCAAAGAGGCCTGTTCCGTAAACATTGATCTGCCGCGGATGTTGCTGGCACTTCGGGCCAGGGTGGCGGACGGTGACCCGAAACGGGGCGTCAAGCCGGCCAGCAAATTGGAAAAATACCTGTTCCGGGTCTGGTCGATGATCATCAGAAACCGAAAAACCTATGATCTGGCATTAAAACTGGGAGGACTAATTCAAAAAATCCTGCCCCGGCACAACGGGTTAATATCCAAACTGCCCTTTGGATTGAAAGGCTGGACACAGAGCCGGGATCTGGTTCCCATTGCACCGGCCTCTTTTTTAACCCAATACCGTCAGAGCCGGATGAAACAGCAAAAAATCGATTCGGACACACCAAAGGGATCAGGCAATGAACGATAATCAGGATACCTTTATCAGCACGGTTCGCCAGGCCTTGGGAAAATCATCCCAATCACAGGCAGCAGATGTTTTCGAAAAAAGGCCCGATGATGCGGAACAATGGCTGACTGAATATAAAAACAGAAGCCGGGCGGATCGTCATGCATTGCTTGACGCGTTTATGGTGCAGGCCGAACTGGCCCATATCACCGCCACCCCTGTCAAAACCATATCCCAGGCGGCTGAAGGTATTCAAGAACTGGTTCACAACACCGCGCCTGAATGGGGCAGTGAAAAATCCGTCATCACCTGGAACCACCCGTTAATCCGGCAATTGGATCTGAAACAGCGGTTGGAGCCGGAAGGGATTGATCTTTTTACCCCTTCTGTTGACGGCATACCGGACGAACGGCAGCGGCAGGATCATCGCCGCCAGTTGATCCGATCCTATATCGGCATCACATCTGCTGATTTTTGTGTTGCCCGGTCCGCCACCCTGGTGATGCGGACCCGGCCCGGCCAGCCGCGGGCCGTCTCACTCGTGCCCTCCGTCCACGTAGCGGTGATCCGCCTGGATCAGGTGATAGATGATTTAAAAGAACTCTATTTCAGGCTCAGATGGGATCCGGATGAACAGAAACTGGGGCTCACCAATTGCATGACCTTTATTTCAGGTCCCAGCAAAACCGGAGATATCGAGCTTGAGATGGTCTATGGTGCCCATGGCCCCAGACAGGTTTATATCTTTGTCATCACCGGCTGATCCGGTCCACAACGGAACAGGAGCATACCATGAAGTATCCTGAAATGTATTCGGTTCGACAGACCATAGAAACACCGGCTGTCGAAAATATCGGCCAAACCGTCACCACGGAGCTGGCCCGTCTCGGCCTTGCCGAACGGATCAAGCCCGGAGACCGCATTGCCGTGACCGCGGGCAGCCGGGGGATCAATCATATTGATCAGATACTCAAAAAGGTCATCGATGTTCTAAAAACCCTTCGTGCAGATCCGTTTATTGTACCGGCCATGGGCAGTCACGGTGGGGGTACCGCCCAAGGCCAGGTCGACATTTTAAACAGCCTGAATATTTCCGAAACCAGCATGGGGGTACCGGTCCGGTCGTCAATGGCGGTTGTGGAAATCGGCACCTCTTCCAACGGGTTCCCGGTATTGGTTGATAAACACGCGGCTGAGGCCGACGGCATTGTCGTTATCAACCGCATTAAACCCCATACGGAATTTGAAGGTCCCATTGAAAGCGGGCTGATGAAAATGATGGCCATCGGCCTGGGGAACCATGCCGGGTGTTTCCAGGTTCACCGGCAAACCGTTAATTACGGATACAGCACCGTTATTCCTGAAATCGGTTCCATGATCCTGGACCGGCTTCCCGTCCTCTTCGGCCTGGGAATTGTGGAAAACCTTTATGATGAAACCGCCTCTATCCGGGCATGCCTGCCGGATCAATTCCATGAAACCGAATCCAGGCTTTTGAGCAAGGCTAAACAATACATGGCCCGTATCCCCTTTGACGAGATCGATATCCTGATCGTGGATGAGATGGGCAAAAATATCAGCGGTACGGGCATGGATACCAACGTGATCGGCCGGATCATGTTTATCGGTGAAAAAGAACCGGTTTCTCCGTCAATTACCCGGATCGTCGTTCTGGGTTTAACCCCGGAATCCCATGGAAACGCCGTTGGAATCGGTCTTGCCGATTTAACCACCCGCCATGTGATCGACAGACTCGACACCCGCGCCCTGGCCACCAATGCCCTGGCCGCCATGACCCCGGAAAAGGCGAGAATTCCGGTGGGCCTTCCCACAGACCGTGACGCCGTGGATGCGGCTTTCCAGACTATCGGAGCCGTGGACCCGGCCCGGGCCCGGGTGATTCATATCAAAAATACCCTTGAAATGGGGACGTTTCACGCCTCCCGCGCCTTTAAAGATGAGGTGGTTGCAAGAAAGGATCTCAAGCAAATCAATGCCCTAGGCCCGCTCTCTTTTGATGAGACCGGCAGGCTTGCCGGCGTCTGTTTATATTAATTGACACCGGGTTCCCCCACTTGAAAAACACAGGATAAGTACAAAATCAAATCAGGTTTCCTGATCTTTCTTCCATGTCTGCATTCTGCCCAACCGATATAAGGCTCTCAAGATTTACATTCCAATGTAGTGGACCGATCCAGCCCATGATCTTTATACTTTATAGAAGCCATACCTGTTTTTAACCCTACGCTTTATAAAAATTTTTAGCCCGAAAAGCGGTAAAGGCCGACTGAAAAAGTTATACGAACTACTACCGGTATAATAGTTCCAGGCTCAAAAGAAGCTGCCTGGAACACCCCTTAAGAGGATTGCTGATCTCAAAAAATTTGTGATAGTAATATCGACTATAGGCCATCTTGGAGTGTACTTTGGAACAGGTCTCTCGAAATCAGGCCTGCCCTAATCCGAAGAGCATGGAATATATGACAGACGAAATCCGAAATTCTAATCAGTTTTTTTATAATTATACTTGCTTGGCCAAGTAGCAAGCGATATAAACCCCATAGTCAGAAAATTTTTTATCCTGCACTGTTCAACAACGTTTTATCAATAACCTCTCCATCCAGAACTAACGGTTAGGTTTTGCAGGAAAGTTGCATCTAATTAAAAATTGAAGTCTCATATATGCTGACCTATCTGATAAAACACTTTTAGTTGAGCATGATCCAATCCAAGGAGGAAAAATGGGTTTTTACAATCTTGAGGAAATTGTAACTAATAAAAATTTTGATGAAGAATCGTACCTTATAGCTAACCCTGATGTAGCTGAAGCCGTAAGAAAAGGAACGATTAAATCAGGCTACAGGCATTTTCAATTTTTTGGGAAAAATGAAAAAAGAAAAATACGGTTTTCGCCATCTGTTATATCAAAAGCTAAAAGAAAAAAGCTTGAAAAAATTAAACCAATACTTCGGCCTGATATGGAATACATCAAAACGTCAGTCTATTATGATTTTTTAAATGATGAATTACGTTCAAAATTCAAGGTTGTTGACACCGAGGCAATAAGTAGTAATGGATATGATTGTTACGGGATGAATCTTATTAATAACAATAAAAATGGATTGGTATTGGATTGCGGTGCAGGTAGAAGACCAGTGTATTTTGATAATGTTGTTAATTTCGAAATCGCCGATTATGACACAACAGATGTCCGTGGGGTTGGTGAAGTTCTTCCATT
Organism: Desulfobacula sp.; assembly: GCA_028280105.1. GTDB lineage: Bacteria > Desulfobacterota > Desulfobacteria > Desulfobacterales > Desulfobacteraceae > Desulfobacula. The sequence continues at coordinate 3,615 of JANQML010000217.1, forward strand.
TATTGATGAATCTTTTGATGCCGTACTTTCCATAGCTGTCTTGGAACATGTAAAAGACCCCTTTTTGTGTGCAAGAGAAATTGCCAGGGTTTTAAAATCAGGTGGAAATCTCATGTGTTGTGTCCCATTTCTTCAACCACGTCATGGGTATCCTCACCATTACTATAATATGACAGGTCAAGGGTTAGAAAACCTATTCACAGATTTTCTAACAATTGATGAAATTACTGTATATGAAAGCATATATCCTATTTGGTCCCTTTCGTGGATTTTACGGAGTTGGGCAGCGGGTCTTCATGGAAAAACGAGGAAGAATTTTATGAAAATGAAAGTTTCCGATCTTGTTGGAAATGTTGATAGCTATTTGAATATGCCATTTGTTAAAGAACTATCAATGGAAAAAAATTTGGAACTTGCTAGTGCAACAGTTCTATTTGCACACAGACCATAAGGTCGTGCCAACAAGAATTCTCAGGCTATAACAATCCACATCAAATTAACTGCGCAAGTGAGCTAAATTTTGATATGACGACTGTTCCCAAATGCTTCACCGCAATCAACAGGTGCAATTTTTCCCGACGAAAGTGTTTCGGCCCGCGGTTTTGAAAGACCTCAAGCGGATCAACGCCCTCGGCACGCTCTCTTTTGATGAGACCGGCAGGCTTGCCGGCGTCTGCTTATCATAGAACCGCCGTCCGTCTGCCCCGTTTCTCCATGTCTGATTTTTTCCAGCCGGCATACCGGTTTGTGAAGTACCCGGGCTGCAAACCGCCCGGAGAAAGCCTCCCGTCCCCGAGATTGGTAAACCCTCAACGGAGGCTTCGATTCTCCGGGCAGGATATGCCTTATGCGGTTTTTATCTCAATATGCCTGGGTTTGGCCATTTCAGATTTAGGCAGGTGGAGCCTTAATACGCCGTTTTTCAATTCAGCTTCGACTTTTTCAACATCAATGGTCTGGGGAACGGAAAAACTCCTTACATATTCTACATCTGAAAACTCTTCATATGTTGCCGCACCTTTTGTTTCAAATTTTCTGACACCGGTTATTGATAAGGTTCCGTTGTCAATATCAACCGAAATATCTTCTTTGACCACTCCGGGCATGTCGGCATGGAGAAGGATCTCATTTTCATTCTCATAAATATCCACTGCAGGGGTTGCTTCATACATTTCGCGTGTTTTCTCGATCTTTTTTTCATCCTGTTTTACGATTTCTTGTGACTTATCCATGGTAACCTCCTTTAATGGGATTTCTTCTAAAATCTAACCGATGCTTATCTTTTTGGGTTTTGCCGCCTCGTGTTTGGGAAGTGTGAGATACAGCACGCCGTCTTTAAGTGTGGCTTCAACCTTTGTCGAGTCAACATCAGAAGGCAGTGTAAAACTTCTGGAAAAAGATCCGATTCCTCTTTCGGTTTTATGGGTTTTATATCCGTCAGGTGCATTGGATCTTCTTTCACCGGTAATTTCAAGGTAGTTGCCCTGGATCTTTACATTCAAGTCATCTTTTTCAATTCCCGGGAGTTCAGCCCTGATTTCAAAATGGTCGCCGTGCTCATAGAGGTTTGTCCTGGGAGCGGCTTGTTCCAGTTCCCACCTGTAAGCGGATGGTCTTCCATAGTCGCCGTAAATGTTGTCCAGCTTCTTCTGAAGAAGATTCATGGTCCCGAACAATCTGTTGATGTCACTCATCCTTGTAAACATAATTCTTCCTCCTTATGATACGATGTTTTTTAGGGTCGCTGCAGGAACCGGTTGGTATATTCGAATCGACATTCTCATGAAAGTTTAAGGCATCTCCAATCCTATTTACAAAACCTTTGCTCCCACAAAATCATCTCTGTTTTTGCCTAAATTAATTCCGGTTTTTTTCATGTCAATAGTGTTCTATTATTTTTTATAAAAATTTAATTTCAGTAATTATTATCGATTTTTGAATTTGCTTTTTAAATTGAATATCAAGATTTTAGGCACATTTAACTTCGATCTGTTTCACATTGTTTCCGGGAATTCCCACTCTAATTGTCGTTGCTCTATTTTTGCCAAAGGCGGCTGCGGGAAGTTTAACGGGTTCCCGCAGCCGTCAACGGGACAGATTGAGTGCCATACGAGTGGCGGTGTCCAGATCTTATGCCGCCTTTATTTCAATCATTTTGGGTTTGGCAGCTTCAGATTTAGGAAGATGCAGTTTAAGCACACCATCTTTGAGTTCTGCATTCACCTTTTCAACATCAATACTCTGGGGCACTGAGAAAGTTCTGACATATTCAACATCAAAAAATTCCTCCCACGTGGAGACCCCCTTATTGTTAAACCGGCGTACACCGGAAAGGGAAAGGGTCCCGTTGTCGATATTGATTGAAACATCATCCTTTTTTACTCCGGGCATGTCTGCATGGAGAAGGATCTCATCTTCATTCTCATAGATATCAACCGAGGGAATGGCAGTCCTTAACTCTCTGGTCTTTTCGATTGTTTTTTCTTCTTTTTTGGCAATCTCTTTATTCATGATAACCTCCTGATCCGTTTTAAACCGTAACTTCTTTACACTGTAAACTCAGTGACTAATTGATTGTAATCTGTCTGGGTTTGGCAGTATCCGACTTCGGCAGAGTCAGGTACAGGATGCCGTTCTCAAGCCGTGCATCTGCCTTATCGGCATCTAGCTCATCGGGCAGGGTAAAGCAGCGTGAAAAGGTGCTGCCGCCCCTTTCATTCCTGTGGACTTTATATCCATCCGGTGTGTCCACGGAACGGTTGCCGCTGATTTCAAGATAATTGCCCTGGATTTTGATATCCAGGTCTTCTCTGGCAATACCGGGCACCTCTGCCTGAACTTCAAAGCTGTCTCCATTTTCCATAAGATTGGTTCTAGGTGAATTGGAGGCCAGCCGGTATCCGGGACCTGAAATCCGGGAACGGTCATAGTCACTGAAAATTCTGTCCATTCTGTTTCGGAGCAGATCCATGGCGCCGAACATTCTGTTGATGTCACTCATTCTTGTAAACATAATTTCATCTCCTTCTTACCTGTTTTTAGTTGCGGGGTTGAGCTTTTTCCAACCCTGGATTTGATTTTGAAGCTAATGTAAATATAAAAAACTGCATGTCAATAAAATTTTCATTATTATTTTCTTTTTTATTGACATAGTAATGACACTGATTTATTTTTTTTATTAAAAAAAGGAGGCCCGAGATGATGAACCAATCGAAATCAAAAAAAACGAATTTTTCTTTCGATGCATTAAAAGGGAGGCAATCGGTTCGGGCAACGTTCACCCTGCCCAAACACTCCATCACCCTGCCCAAACACTCCATCAACCTGCTCTCCACGGTTGCAAGCCAGCTTGGTGTAAAACAAAAATCGATATTTGACCACTTAATCGAAGACAAAAAGTCTTTGGATCGGATTGCTGATGAAGTACGGCATTACGAACCCAAGCAACACCAGCGGAAACAGAAAACCTTTGTTTTAAGCAGGAATTGTTTAACTGCCCTGGATACCTTTGCCAGGGAGTATAAATTATCAAGAGATTCACTTGTGGAATTTTCCATCAAACAGCTTCACCCGGTTATTGCACAGGAAAAAAAACGGCATGAGAATCGCAAAACTTTGTTAAAAGAGATGGAGAATTTTCGTAAATTGGGGTCACAATTGATGAAAAAAGCCCGGTTTCTTGTCGGAGATGATGATATCGTCCAAAAGCTGGACAGTTTCTTCCACCAGTATGATAAAAGCATGGAGGAACTTAAAACCGGCATTGAAAAGGGGAAATGTATGGAGGAATTTCAATAACCGCAGATACGGATTATAATATGATTCATATTTTACGGCGTTAAAACGCTTTTTAACCGGATAATTATCAGGGTCATCTCATGTAAAATTCCGTATAGATGATTTCAGATATTTACATGATGAAGGCAAACGCAGATAAACTTTTAACAAGAGCTAAGAACTTAATATTATAGATGATCAAAAAACGTGCGTTTCTATAGGCGTTTGCCCTGGGATAATTATATTTACTCAAGAGATTCAAATACGAATTGTGGTATAGTTCGATTGAATATTTTTTTATCAGGGAGGTGGTATCATGCCCAAGGACTATTACCTTATTTTAGGAATCACTTCAGAGGCGACACCGGATGATATCAAAGACGCATACCGGCGGCTGGCCAAAGAGTTTCATCCGGATTATTACGGGGATAATCACTCTCCGTTTCTTGCCATACAGGAGGCATATTCCGTACTGTCAGACCCGGTTAAACGACAAACCCATGACCGCGAGACCCTGAATCGGAAAAAAAAGTGGCTGCCCCGTTACAGGGAAAGGATAAGACCCGCTCCAAGGAGACAGGTCGAACCCTTAATACCGGATCAGGAAGAACCGATGGATTTGGGAACTGCAAGCTTTACCCGGTCCTTTCAACCGCATCGGCCACCGCTTGACCCAATACCTGACGGAATATTCAGCCATTTCAGACAGGCATTTCGGCCTAAAAAAAGCCCCCTTGAAAATCTCAATCTAGTCATACCATTAACACCTGAACAGGCATTTCAAGGTGGACGAATCAGAGTCGCAATGCCTGTTCAAAGAAATTGTCCATCCTGTTCCGGGCAAAGGCGGCTGGGTGTATACGGTTGTCGACAGTGCAACGGTGAGGGTAAGCTGTCAGGAGAGTATCCGGTCATGATCACTTATCCGTCAGGAATATCAGAGAACCATTCGGTACACATCCCTTTGAACAGATATGGGATGGGAGATCGTTGTTTAACGGTCTATTTTCGCATCTATAAAATGCAATAGATTTAAAAATCCTCTTATAATGCAATTAACAGGTGCAATCTGTCCCGACCACATTGTTCCGGCCCCCGGCTTTTGCCGAATAGAGATTTTCGTCGGCAATTTTAATCAGATTATCCGGTGTGACTCGCCCATCCGGTATAATGGTGGCGACACCAAAGCTTGCCGTGAGAAATTCACTGACATCGGACGCCTCATTAACGATTTTTTGGGCCAGTATGTTTTCACGGATTTTATAGGCGATTAACATGGCGTCTTCATAACCGCTGAGCGGGAGAAGACAACAAAATTCTTCGCCGCCGTAACGCGCAACCAGATCCAGGGACCGTTGAACCGTAAGGGAAAGGATACGGCTGATCTGTTTTAGGCAATCATCCCCTGCCAGATGCCCGTAGGTGTCGTTAAACCGTTTGAAATAATCAATATCCAGCAGTATCAGGGATAACGGTGCCATGGGTTTGCGGGGGCCGGAGCACTCTTTTTCAAGCCTGGCATCCAGATGCCGCCGGTTGGCAAGGTTGGTCAACCCGTCGGTTGAAGACAGTTCAGATAATTTCGAAAGTGCCCGGGTCAGTTTCATATGGTTGCTGACACGCATCAGCACAATCGGGGGACTGATGGGTTTGGTGATATAATCCACGGCACCGGCTTTCAATCCTTTTGTCTCATCGGCAATATCGGACAGACCGGTCACAAAAATAACCGGGATTTCGGCCACGTCAGGGCTCGCCTTCAATTGTCTGCAAACCTCATATCCATCCATTTCAGGCATGATAATATCCAGGATGATCAGATCGGGGGTTTCATCCCGGGCAATTCTAAGTGCGTCCCTTCCGTTGGTGGCAAATAATATCTCATGTTTGTCTTCCAATATTTCCGACAATATATTGATATTCATGGGATCGTCATCGACGATCAATATGGTTCCTTTTTCATCTATCCCCAATGTCTTTTCCATACACTCAATCCATAGCCTCGATTTTTTGAGCCAACAAAGTGAGATTGTCCAGGGCGGTCTTGAAATCCAGTTTTTCAACAGCAACGGTGATGGATGCCAGCTCGTCATCAACACCATGGCCGTCAAGGGTTTTCTGAAAGGCCGGATATTTTTTCTTTGCCTTCATACTGTTTTTCTTGAACAGCTGTTCCAACTCTTCAATCATATCCGCGATCAGGCTCATATCCGGAGCATGCTGTAATTTATCGCTCTGTTCCATTTGCCGATCTTCATCTTTTTCATGCTGTTGCAGGGTGTTAACTGCGTTAATCGCGGAAATCAAAGCGGTTTCAAGTTCGGACAAATGCCGGTTTATTTGCGGTATTTTCCGCTCCGCAATCCCCTTTTCCAAACTCAAGGCCGCCTCATAAACGGACTGGGCAGCCAATGTCCCGGCAATGCCTTTAAGGGTGTGAACATCTATTTTTGCCTTTTCATATTGTCCGGTTTCAATCATTTGGTTCAGCCCGGCGGTAAAATCTTTATACTGGTCATGAAAATTCACCAACAGGTTGTAAAGAAACTGCTGTTTTCCCCCGACTTGAAACAATGCCTTATCCAAATCAAATCCGGGCAGGCTGTCGGGAAGCAGATGAAAGACGGATTGATCAGGAGCGGTTGCCGGATGTTCTTTATCTCTCTTTTTAGCCGTGGAAGCGGACCATTTGGCAACGGCAGCAAAAAGTACGTATGGGTCAATGGGCTTGGTGATATGATCATTCAACCCGTATGACAGGGACTTTTCTTTTTCATTGGCCATGGCATGGGCCGTCATTGCCAGGATCGGCAGCTCATTTTTGTTATGATCTTTCCGGATATGAGCCGTTGCCTCATATCCATCCATCACCGGCATCTGGATATCCATCAAAACAAGGTCGAAGACACCCGGGTTCTCTTTCACCGCTTCGACCGCTTTTTTACCGTCGTCCACCATGGTGACGGCGACCCCCTCACCTTCCAGCAGTTCCCGGGCAACCTGCTGATTGATGATGTTATCTTCCACAACCAGCACACGGATCCCCTGCAGATTATATTGCTCCCTTTTTTCGATAACCGACTGCACTTCAGGAGCGCCTTCAACTGCGAGCGCATTTACAATGGCATTAAAGAGCCCCGAAGCGGTCACGGGTTTATGAAGCAGGCCGTCGAGCAGATCATCGCCGGCCTTCTCCCTGGCCTCTGCTTCATCAAATCCGGTCACCATGATGATGACCGGGGCCTTGCGGATCATTTTCTGCGATTTAATTCTTCTGGATGTTTCAATTCCGTCCAGACCCGGCATTTTCCAGTCCATCAGAATGATATCATAATCCGGGTAATCATCCTCTCTGCCGACCCGCTCCAGTTCTTCCAGAGCCGCCTCACCGGACGAGACGGCAACCACGTGGAAACGAAGAGATCCTGCCAGTTCAGATAAAATCTTACGGGCTGCGGCATTGTCATCCACCACAAGGATGCGCTTTCCCCTAAGATCCTTGCCCACTGAAATCATCCCGTTGCTGTGTTCATGATCCAAACGGAATGTTGCCGTAAAACGGAATGTACTGCCGACATCCGGCTGACTTTCCACACTGATTTCACCATCCATCAGACTGACAATTTTTTTGGAAATGGCAAGGCCAAGGCCGGTACCGCCATACTTCCGTGTTGTGGATGCATCTGCCTGTGAAAAAGACTGAAAGAGTCTGCCCATCTGCTCCTCGGTCATGCCGATGCCGGTGTCTGTCACAGAGAATGCCAACGTAACCGTATCATCCGTTTTTTTCAATTGGCTGACCGAAATGATGACTTCACCCTTTTCAGTGAATTTTATGGAATTGCCGGCAAGATTGAGAAGGACCTGACCCAGTCTTAAGGAATCACCAATCAGGTTGGTCGAAACCCCCTGGGGACAGGAGATGGCGATCTCAATCCCTTTGGCTTTTGCCCGGGCACCGATCAGGTTTGATAAATCTTTTAACACCTGTTCAAGGGAAAAAGGGGCCAGATCCATGGTAAGTTTACCGGCTTCAATTTTTGAAAAGTCCAGAATATCGTTAATAATGCCCAGTAAATTTTGAGACGCATCGCTGATCAATGTCAAATAATCACGCTGCTGTACGGTCAGCTTTGTTTTCAGGGCAAGATGGCTCAGACCGATGATCGCATTCATGGGGGTTCGGATTTCATGGCTCATATTTGCCAGAAAGTCGCTCTTTGCCTGTGTGGCCGCCTCTGCCCGTTCTTTTTCAATCTTTAGTATTTCAGCTCTTCTCTTCTGCCCGATATCCTCTATATTGCCTTCAACATAGAGAAAATTCCGGTTGCTGTCATAGACGTTATGGGCGTTGATCGAAACGTCTATCTTTGTGCCGTCTTTCTTATACAACCGTGTTTCAAATCCTTTGATATGGTCCTGTGACCTTAAACTCTTCTGAAATGCCCGGATATCCTGCTGATCGACAAAAAATTGTCTGACCCTTTTTGAAGAGTCTTCCAGAACATGCCCTGCAGAATCATATCCCAGTATCTTTGCAAGTGATTCATTGGCCGTTAGTATTCGTCCGTCTTTTAAGGCTTGAAAAATACCCTCTGTGGCGTTCTCAAATATGGATCTGTATTTTTTCTCCGATTCATCCAGACTCTGGTAGAGCCTTGCATTTTCAATGGAAATGGCAGCCTGGGAAGAGAGCAGGCTTAACAGCATAACCCGTTCGGATGTAAAGGCGGCCGGTACCAGATCGTTTTCCAGATAGAGGAGTCCGATCAGCTTGCCCTGGTAAACAAAGGGAATACAAAGTATGGATTTCTTTTTTGTTTTTGAAAAATACGGATCAGCGGAAAACAGATGCTTTTCAGAAGCATTGTCAAGAATGACCGTCTCAATTTTTCTGGCTGAATAATTCACCAGATTTGCCGGGATCTCTGAATATGTATCAATCTGAATCGATTGCAAAACAGCCACCTGTTTGTCATCGATATGACTTTCGGCCTCAATTTTCAGGGTGCCGTCTCTATCCAGGATAAAAACACCCCGTTGTGCACCGGCATTTTCGATCATGATTTCCAGCATCTTTTTAAGAAGCGTGCTCAGTACAATTTCACCGGAAATGGTTTGGGACGCTTTCAACATGGAATTCCAATCAAGATCCGCCGCCGTGGTCTGCTGGGTGTTTGTCACTTCAACCGCCACCTCTTCGTTCCTTGCGGCCGGAAGTAATTGCGGATATTTTTTTTCAATAAATTCCGCCTTTGCCGTCGCCCCCCATTTATAGTATTCGTAATGGGCATTTGTCATATAGGCCTTGGCAATTGTCATAAACCCGTTGTGTAAAAAGTATTTTGCAGCGCACTCATTGGCAATGGCCTTGTTTTGTGAATACCCGCTCTCTTCGGCAGATTTGATGGCCTGTTCATACAAAACGGGGGCATTATTCCTTTTTCCCAGGATAGCATCCATTTGTGCCTGGATAAGCAGGTATTTATGGCGAAAATTTTCCGGTGAGCAATCAGACCATTTTCTTAATTTTTTAAGGTTCTTTCTTAAAATTTTCAAATAGTATTTCCTGTCACTGTCCGATGCATCCGGATATAAGCTTGTCAGTGCCAGGGAATAATAAAAAGAGTGCTCCGGAAGGGCGATGTTTCCAATAATGGTCTCAAGATTCTTCTCGGTTTTTTCAGCTGTTTTTAAGGCTTTTTCATAGGCTTCAAACAGGAAAAACGTCTGGGTTTTGATAATATGGTACCATATTATCGCAAAGGGTATCTCGTTTTCCTTTCCCACCTGTTCGACATATTGATCTTCGTCGAATCGATCATCGTCAAGGGAGGTGGTATCCGTTGTCAATCCCTTTAAACACAGGATCATCTGCCTGGTAAATATGAAAAACGGCAGACAATCATCATACTTGATCCGGTAAATAAATCCCCTGTACTTTTGTTCTTCACTTAAAACATGATCAAGATTATCTCCTAAAATTAATCTGGTAATCACAAGATAAATCGCAGCATAGCCGGAAAAGAGCAGATTACCGGCTTCAATGCCTGATTTATATGCGATGGCAAAAGACTCCAGATTCGTTTTTGCATGATTTTCCCAATGATTGATGGATCTTGCAAAAATTAAATGGGTTTTGCAAATTAAGTTGTTATCATTTGACTTTTCCAAAAATTTTAACCCTGATTTTCCGAATTCATACCCGGACCGATAGCTTTCAAATGCGCCGCAAAGAATGTATCCGTATACGGCATAGATAAAAGCGGAAAATTCCGAATTACCGTATTTTAAGGTTAAGTTGAGCATCTTTAAAGAGATGTAGGCCTGTAAATCCTTTGAAAGAAAAACAGCGGACGGCCCGATAATGCTGAGAGACTCCATGATCACCCGGATCTCTTTTTTTTGCATCTCAGGCAGGTTAATCAAATCCTGTTTTTTCTTATTGCGCAGGCTTATCCTGGCTTTTATAATTTCTATTATGTTTGATACTTTACCCGGGGATGGGGGTAGCTTCATCCCCATCAACTGGATTGCTTTAAGGCCTATTTCAACCGCTTCAGAGGCCCTTCCGCGGATTTGGTACATGGGAATTTTCGTATTATAAACCCTTGCCTTTTCCATATCGGTTTTAACGTTGTCGATAATTTTCTCAAAAAGCGCTTCAGACGCTTCAAAATTACCGATGAGGTATTCACATTCGGCCCGTTCAAGAGAAAGTGAGAGTGCCAGATCGTAATCAATCGTCCATCTGTCTTCGGTCAAAAGTTCCAGGCCTGTTTTAAAATGGTTCCTAGCCGTCTCATAAGCGGTTGAAGTTTTTGCTTTTTTTCCTGCGATATGATTCAGGGTTGCCAGCTCATATTTTTCCGCCGGGTCTGTAATCAATTCACGGCTGAAGTTCAGCCGGCTCACAATATCAAATACCCGGTCTTCCACCCCATCGGGTTTTATATTTTTTAGAAGCCGCCTGCCGATTTGAAGGTTGGCCTCTTGTTTGTCCTTTTCCGGAAACAATGAATAGGCTGCCTGCTGGACACGGTCATGGAGGAATTTAAACTCTATACCGTCAACAAAATCCGGCGCTTCCCCGTTGATTTCCATCATTGCCTGAACATGCTTATAATTTTCTCCGATAGGTATAATCATTCCGTCCTTAACGGCCGGCCAGAGATCTTGAATGGTTTGGCTGATCGTTTTTTTACAAACAATCGCAAGAATGGAAAGATGAAACCGGTTTCCGAAACAGGATGCCATGGTCAGGGCGTATCGGGTGCTTTTCTTAAACTTTTGGATTTTGTCCTTCATCAGGTCGATAACATTGTCGGTCATTCCCATCTCTTGAATTTTCGTTACATCCCATTTCCATATACTTTCATCCGGCTCAAAACATAATAACTTTTCCTGATAGAGTGATTTTAAAAATTCCTGGACAAAAAAAGGATTTCCGGCTGTTTTTTCATAAATCAATCCGGACAGGGAGCCGGCCCGTTCACCGCAGCTTAATGTTTCCCTGACAAGCTGATCGATCATCCCTTTACTCAACGGTTTTAAAACAATTTGATTTGTGCTCACCGTTTTTTCAATCTCACCCAAAGTAATCATCAACGGGTGTGAAGGGTTGACTTCATTGTCCCTGTAAGCTCCGATAACGTTAAAATATTGAGTGCGCGGATCTGATAAAAAAAGTTTCAGCAGTTTTAAAGAAGCCGCATCCGCCCATTGCAAATCATCAAGGAATAAAACAAGGGGATGCTCTTTTTTTGTGAATACATTGATAAAATTCTGGAAAATGATGTTGAATCTGTTTTGAGCGTCAATTGGGGGAAGCGCCTTTATAGACGGTTGTTTGCCGATGATGAGTTCCAAATCCGGTATACAGTCGATGATGACCTGCCCGCTTGAATCCAATGCCCCTAATATTTCGGTCTTCCATATCTCCAGTTCATCCTCGGGCCGGGTCAACAATTGACCGATCAACTCATTAAAGGCAGAAATAATCGAATGATAGGGAATGTCACGTTTAAACTGATCAAATTTGCCGGAAATAAAAAAACCGCTCTGATCTGCAATTAAGTTATGTATTTCGTGAATCAGGGATGTTTTGCCGACCCCGGAATACCCGGAGACCAGCATCAGTTCCGTATTCCCACGGCAAATCCTTTCAAATGATTTTGACAGGATCCCTATCTCGTTTTCCCTTCCAAACAATTTTTGCGGTATTTGAAGTGTTTCGGAAAAATCTTTTTTCCCCAAGGGAAAAACACTTATGGTTCCGGTGGATTCAAGACTGTCGATACACTGCTTTAGATCCGAGATTATCCCGAATGCGCTCTGATATCGATCTTCAGAACGTTTGGCCATTAATTTTAATATGATACCGGATAATTGGGCAGGAATCCCGGGAGTGATCTCATGGGGCGGGCGGGGGGGTTTGGCAATATGAGAATGGACCAATTCCATGGCATCCTTTGATTTAAACGGCAAGGTATGGGTCAGCAGTTCATAAAAAGTTATTCCAAACGAATAAAAATCCGCACGGTAATCGACGATCCTGTTCATCCGGCCGGTCTGTTCCGGGGAAATATAAGTCAGCGTGCCTTCGGCAAATTCCGGGTTCTGGAATTCACGATTCTCTTTGGACAATTCTGCTGCAATACCAAAATCAATAATTCTGACCTGGCCGGTATTCCGGTTCCATACGATATTGGACGGATTGATGTCCTTATGTATAATCCCCTGCCGGTGGATCCGCCCAAGGATCTCCAGAATATGAATTGCCAGTAATATTTTTTTCGGCAGATCAATCTCCTGAAAGGGGAAAATACGATCCAGGGATTTTCCTCCGATATCTTCCAAAAAAAAAGCCAGGCTGTTTTGATGCTTTTCAATGTCGTAAACCTGGCTGACCCCTTCAACTTCAAGCCTTTGCATAATCTTGTACTCTGTCCTGAAACGGGCCAGATCCAGGAGCGTTGGATATTCCTTGTTCAATTGCTTGAGAATGAATGGCTGTTGATTGCCGGATCGAATCACTCTGTTGACAATTGAGCTGTTACTTTCGTAAAGCGGTTCAATTATTTTGTACTCGGAAAAGGATTGTGGTGCTGCCATAGCGTTCATACATGCCCTTAAGATTGCAATATTTTACACCTAGACAAGAAATCAATAGTTGTGTTTTTTATATAATAGATGTTAGGAGATGTCTATCTTTTAAACGGTAGAGAGAAATAGTGGAAATGAAAAAAAAAAAGATCCTCATTGTCAACTGTTATATCGACGAATTCAGAATTCCTGTTCAAAGAAAAACAAAATTTCCCCAGTCTATGACATCTGCATTTCTAGCGGGTATTTTTTCCCCTGACCGCTGTGATATCAGATTGTATGACGAAGTATTCAGCGGACCGCTGGAAGATGAACAACTCCTCTCATTTCCGGACATGCTGGTTCTTACGGGCTTGAATTCGGCTTTTGACCGAATGCTTCATATAACGGCCTATGCAAGAACCAAGAATAAAGACGTTATCGTTGTTGCCGGCGGCCCGATTATTCGCGTACTCCATCATTACTCGACACATTTTTTTGATTATTGCTGTACCGGTGATATTGAGCAGATGGCCGAAGTCATCGAGGATGCGTTTGACAACACGTATGTTTCAGAAAATTTTCTGGAAAAGGGGTGGACGATTCCAAGATATGACCTTGCCTATTGGATGACCACGGTCGGCTATGTCGAATCCAGCAGAAATTGTTGTTACAGCTGTGATTTTTGCTCTCTGACAGGAGAAAAAACAAAATATGAAGAATACCCGATAGAATACTTAAAAGAGCAATTTATCGCCCTGGGAAAGCGAAAAAAAGATATTATTTTCCTGGATAATAATTTTGGCGGGACAAACAGACAATTTCTATTAGACCGGTTTGAACTTCTTGGCGAACTCAAGGAAAGAGGCTACCTTAAGCGATGGTGCGCCATTACAACCAATGATTTTTTCCTTGAAGATGAAAATCTTGAACTTGCCCGTCAATCCGGATGTGCAAATCTTTTCAGCGGTGTTGAATCCTTTGATAAAACTGCGCTGATAAATTTTAAAAAATACCATAATGTGCGAATCCCGCAGGTGGAGGTCATACAAAAATGCCTGGACGCAGGCATATCATTTTACTACGGCCTGATCTTTGACGCCTCAACCCGACCCATAGCAGAATTCAAAGAAGAACTCGACTTTATCGTTAATAATCCGGAGATCCCCTTGCCATGTTTTCTCACCCTGGCAATCCCCCTTTTGGGAACACCGTCATTTTATCAATGTCTTAATGAGAATCGATTTTTACCCCATATTAAACTCCGGGATCTAGACGGGACGACTTTGGCGTTAAAACCCTTAGATCCAATGAACGAAACGATCCGGTTTATCAAAGAGATCCAAAATCTTTCAGGCTACAGGCGTAAAATTTTCCATCACAGCTTAAAGTTTTTTAACCGATACAAGAACAGACTCTCATGGTATCCCATGGCGGTTGCAATGCTGAATGCACCCCTCATCTGTGCACCGAAATTGACAACGGCACGGTCGGAGTTCGTCAGGTACTTTCAAAAAGGGTATAAAAAACATACACGGTCCTTTGTCGGCTCCACCGAGCCTTTGGATGCCGTATATTCACCCGCTTTCAGGGTTGATTCCCGCTATGAACACTATTTTAACCCCACAATGCTTACGGATGCCCATGGGAATTTATCAGAAAAGCTTTATATGGATTTATATCAAAATTAAGACCTAACCTTTATAGCCAAAGGGGAAAACATGAATGAAGAGAACCTATTAAAACCGTTGGGAATCACATTGTCAGGAGGGGGATCAAGGGCTGCCGCCTTTCATCTCGGCGTCCTTTCCTACCTGGATCGCACCGGGCTCATTTCACGATTGAAAATGCTTTCCACGGTTTCCGGCGGGTCCTTTACCGGGGCAAAGTATGCATTGTCACTGGCCGAAAAAAAAGATTTCCAAACGTTTTTCCGCGAATATTATGAAGACCTTAAAACCATCGAACTGATTAAACTGGGGTTTGACTGCCTTGCAAAAGGGGAAATAACCCCGCCCTCGGGCCGGAAGGATCTGATCATTGCCTTTGCCCAGGTTTATGCTGACACATTTTTAAAAAACAAAGATGGGGATCCCGCGCTTTTTGAAACCATTTTAAACAGTGAGACCCAACTGGAGGAAATCATATTCAATACCACCGAATTTCGGAACGGCATCGATTTCCGTTTTCAGAAAAGCAAAAGTCCTGGGGCCCGTATCGGCAACAATAAGATGTCCATCCCCCGAAAGGCTGCTGGAAGTATCCGCCTGGCGGATATCGTGGCGGCTTCCT
Source organism: Desulfobacula sp. (assembly GCA_028280105.1). Taxonomy (GTDB): domain Bacteria; phylum Desulfobacterota; class Desulfobacteria; order Desulfobacterales; family Desulfobacteraceae; genus Desulfobacula. Next base: position 18,768 of record JANQML010000217.1, read on the forward strand.
CCTGTGTCACCGGCGGATTTGAGCCCATTGCCTTTCCGGATGATTTTATCTGGCCGGACGGAAAAATTCCGCCTCCCATCAGGGATAAATTTCTAAAAGATAACCAGCCCTGGCCGGTTGCTCTCATGGACGGCGGAATCTATGACAACCAGGGCGTTACCAGCCTGATGCTGGCAAATGAACGGAACGAGGACGAACTGGGTCTGGTGATTATTTCAGATGTATCCCAGATATCTGATGACTATCTGCCGTTCCCCAATAAAAAAACAGAAGGATTATTAACCTTAAACAGCCTGAATATCTTTTCTTTTGTTCTGATGGCGGTCTGCGCACTGACCGTACTATCTGCCGGATATAAGATGTGGGAAGAGATTGTGGCTGATAATTTTAAATTTTTCTGGGATTTTTTCATGTACCTGATCCCATTCCTGCTGGCCGGTCTGACTGCCGGGTCCATCTTTTCGATCAGACGATTTATCCGGAAAAATATTTTCTCCCATATTCCCCAGATCGGAAAAGTGGTGTGGCAGGACCTGAAACACCTGAAGCTGAAACAGATCGTCGACATGATCGACATGCGTACAAAATCACTTTTCACCCTGACCAACTCCATTTTCATGGACCGGATCCGGTCACTGGTATACGATATGATATATAAAGACAAAACATACGTTGGAAAACGGATTTCAAATCTGATCTACAACCTGAAATCAAATGAACCCTTTTACAAAAAGCTGGCAAATATGCCCGGTATAAAAAAACCGAGCCCGGCCCTTTATCGGGTCACCGACATTGCCGCCGACATGCCGACAGAACTCTGGTTTGACTCTGATTACAAGCAACCCTGCCTTGTGGCCTGCGGTCAGGCAACGCTTTGTTATAACCTGATGAAATATCTGGTCCGAACCTATGGAAAAGATCCTTCAGCATATTCGGCCCCTGTCCGGAACCTTTGGGATCAGACCACGGCAGATTGGAACAAAATGGTGGAGGATCCTTATGCATTGCTCCGGGAACGCCTTCCGGACGAGACGTTTCCGCAGCCACCCAAAAGCGGAACCTGAAAAAAGGGAAAATATGTCCGTATCAGACTGAAAAAGGGGGATCATTACTTCCCCCTTTTTAATAAATTCTGCGGCTATATTTTATATTTGCGCTGTCAATGAAATATCATGAATCAACAGGCCGACAGTCGGTTCAGGTCTTTTTTTTCCTCTCTTTCATTTTTTTATACCACTGCTCTTCGCCGTACAGGTTGTCGGAACAATCCGGGCACATCCCATGGCTGAACTTGGCCTCTGAATACTCTTCCAGATACATCTCAACCTGTTTCCAGTATCCCTTGTCATCCCGGATTTTTTTACAGCAGGAACAGATGGGTAAAAGACCGTTGAGCCTTTTGACCTCTTTCAAGGCACTTTCAAGCGCCTGCAGAGTCGAGCTTAATTTAATATGGGTGTTGATACGGGCTTTCACCGTAACCGGGTTAAATGGTTTGGTAACATAATCAACCGCTCCTATCTCAAAGGCTCTGGCCGCATCCATGGCCTCGGAGACAGCCGTGACAAAGACGATGGGGATATGTGCCGTGCTCCTGTCGGCTTTGATTTGCTCGCAAACTTCATACCCGTCCATTTCAGGCATCAGGATATCCAGGAGGATCAAGTCGGGAGGAAGAGGGCCGGCCACAGCTTTCAGTGCCTTGCCACCGGATTCGGCAGTCATTATTTTGTAATCGTTATTCAAAATTTCCGTCAATACACTGATGTTGAACTGATCATCATCTACAATCAGTATCCGGTTTTTTTTATCCATTCATCACCTTTCCGTTTATCCGGTTCCGATCACTTGACCGGTTCCTGTCTCCGGCCCTGGTTCGAAAATATAGAATATCTATATTATTAACAGATGGATCGGTCCCAGGTCAATCTATTGTCCAAAGATTGCCGGTGCCAATCCGATGCCGGTTAGCCTCTGGTTTCCTATTTTTATTATTCCTGCTATATGTCCGTTATTTGATTTTCAAAAAAATTATCAATTGGATAGAAAAGAGCCGATTCACCTGAACCGTGTCAAACACTATAAAAAGGAGACTGCAACCATTGAGAAAACAGCGTCCCTCTTATTTCAACCGATACGTGAAACCCGTTGTCATCATAGGTTTGATCCTTGTCCTGAGCAGCTGCGCCACCATGAGAAAAGAAGAATGCCTTACAGCGGACTGGTACCAGGTCGGATATGAGGACGGATCAAAAGGTTTTCTCACATCCCGTATCGCAAAGCACCGGAAGGCTTGCTTAAAATACGACATCACACCGGATCTGGAGGCCTATCTCAATGGCCGTGCCAGGGGATTGGAAGAGTATTGCACACCCTATAACGGTTATCAACTGGGCGTTTGGGGTCTTCCCTATATGAACCAGTGCCGGGGAGAGATGGAAGATCTTTTTTTAAACGCTTACAATAGAGGAAAAGATATCTACTATTTTAAACAGCAAATTTCCAAAGAAGAAAAAAGCCTGAAAAAGATGAAACACAGGTTGTCAGAGCTGAATGAGGAGATAACCGGCAAAGAACAGGCATTGTCTCAAGAGTGTTCGGACCAAAACCGTTGTAAACAAATCCTGGACCATATCCGGGTGCTGGATGGTGAAAAGAACAGACTTGTGTATGACATCACCCGAACGGAAGAACAGATCAGCCATATGGAACAGACCCTGGCAGATATGCAGAACCAAAACCGGTTTTAGCAAGGGTCTACTCCGGCCGTGGTTTAAAGAACGCCATCTGCCGGTGGGCTGGCTGACACCAAAAAGGAGCATGCATCATCTGTTTTGAGGGGAGTTTTCATTGATCCTCCAACCGGGTGACCGGCATACAACCATAGCCTAACACGGATAATACTCCCGGTTTTCGGCTCATCACGATCTGTCTTCTTTATTAATTGGGTATGACAAATGGTCAGGTCTATTGATTCAGCTTTCAGGAACCGGCCTGATGATCCTGCCCGGTTCAGGTCAGAACATCCGTATCTATCTGCGGGTAAAGCTTTTTGGCACAATCCGCACAAATTCCATGGTTGAATTCAACATCGGAATGGGTTTTAAAATATGTCTCCATCTGGGTCCAGCTGCCTTCTTCATCGCGAATATCTTTACAGCTGCTGCATATCGGAATAATTCCTTTCAACACTTTTATCTCTTCAAGTGATTCTTTAAGCTTTGTATAGGTCCGGCTGTTTTGTACGGCCAGGCCGATTTGTCCGGCAATCATCTCCAAATATTCGATGAGATCTTCTGTAAATCTATTTTTTGAAAAATCATTTAACTGAATCAAACCGATTCTTTTTTCTGCCACCTTAATGGGTATCAGTGCAACCGATTCATAACCGCAGGAGTTACAATAATTACGGGTACCGCTTTGCCGATCCTCTTCCGTGGTATCGCGCAGCAAAGCCGAGGTGTGATTGGCCCAGAAACTGCCGTTTTCCGTAAAAAAGGGCAACGATGCATCAAATCTGCCCTGGATAATATTCCCGCACATGCAGTCCAGCAAGTATCCGTTTTCATCCGGCAAAGGAATTCGATTGCCGTCTTCATCCTTTGCACACAGGCTGTTTTCTTTTTCTATAAACGACTCAGGAAATCCGTCATATACAAAATACGGATAATCGCCGTCTTCATGCAGCCGAATACTCACTGCCATACATCCGGTCAACTTTTTAACGTGATCCATGACGGTCATGAGTACATCTTTTAAATTGACAAAATTATTCAGCTCTGCGCAGATAATTTTAGCGGTCTTTTCTTTTTCCAGCATTTGTTTAAGTATCTTCTCGGAATTGTCGACCATTTCACACCTCCAGTGATGTCTGGGTTCCTATGAGTGACTGATGAGCACCTCTTTTAAATTAAGATTTTTTTTTTAAAATGAGGTGCCTTGATTTATTGCTTTTTTTTAAAAGAAAGCCGTTTGAGAGAATAGGCCTTATCTTTTTCCGGTCATACCCTGTAAACAAAGGGACCGGGCCGGCTCTGACAAAGGATTTAAGTGCAATGTACTGATTTGTATGGGATTGAGAAAACAGTACGAATTAAATTATTGATCACTATTAATAATAAAACAATCATGTTTTTTAAAAAAATGCAAACAATTCCTGCTTTGTTATCCTCTCAGACATCCGTGTATTGTAAAACAAATGGATGCCGGCAGATTTTTTTATGTCCGTCTATTTCTGCGGATGGAATTTGCAGGGTCAATGATAATTTTTTGCCATTCCGAAAAAGAATCCAGCCTCCTGCCATTGCTGAACAACAACCCCGTTGACACGATATTCTCTCTCCGGAAGCCGGCTGAGTTCATCGTTCAGTTCGGTCTGATAAAGGGTATAGTACTCACCATTTTCACCCAGCAGTTTATACTGGCAGGCAAGCTGGCCAAGGATGGAGCAATACCGGGCACCGACCAGCATGAGTCCGGCATCCTGAACACGCTTGGGCGGCAGCGGCTTGAAACCCAGGCGGTTCATTTGAGCGTATAGTTCGATATAATCCCGGGCCTTGAACTCCAGTGCCAGGCGCTTGTTGTGATTCAGGGCGATTTCCCTTGAGGCCAGTGCGGCCAGTTTGGAAGAGGATGTATACCTGGCTTCCCAAATATAGACACTCATGAAAACAACCACCAGGATAGATGCGGTCAGTGCCAGGCCCCGCCGCCGGAACCAATGGGGGCAGAATACGGATTTTAACCATTTAAAAATAATGTCACGTTTAAAAGGGCGCGGCTGGGAATTTTCGGCCAACTTCAATAAGGCCTCTAATTTACCCGGACGCAGTTGTTTCGTATGATAATAATCCTGAATCTGTTTATCAATTGATTGTTCTTTCATGGCTTCACCTTCCGGACCTCGTATCCTAAAAAGCGACGAAGCTTTTGCTTTGACCGGTGAATCAAACTTAACACGCTGCCCCGGGACTGCTTCGTCCGTTTAGAGATTTCGCCTGCCGTATACCCTTCTACGACATACAGATACAAAGCTTCCCTCTCCACGGGTCGTAACTTAGCCAGTGCGTCTTCCAGATTCTCCTGATCAAAATGGGAACCGGCCGGGGAGAACGCCTGCCCCCCGGCCTCATTCCTGAACTCATCAAGTGATACAAAAGAGACCAGGCGTTCTCTCCTGTTATGATTAAGAAACCGGGTCCGGATAGCGCTGAACAGATACCCTTTTTTGGGGGGACCGCCCGCCCGCAATACGGCAAGCCACGCTTCATGCAACAGATCTTCCGCCTGGGAAGGGTCATGTGTGAGCGATAAAGCATACCGATATCCGTGTTGTAGCAAATCGGCGAGCGGTTTAGATGACATCCGGTGTTCCCTTAAAAAGACGGTTACTTTTCTACTGTTGGAAATTTAGCCCGGGACCATTCCCGCCAACCGCCTAATAATGCATATACGTTTTTATACCCTTCTGATTTCAGTGTTCGTCCCAACCTGAGACTTGTGGCTTCATTCGGTCAGGCGCAATACAATACCACCGTATTCTCTTTTGATGCGTAGATGGCATCGGCAGAAAATTTTTTCGGATCAATATACTTTGCGTTTTTAATTTTAAACTCTGAAGAACTCCAGTCCCTGCCCGAGCGAACATCAAGGATCGTGACCGTGTCCGTATCAATAATTTTTTTCAGGTCTTCCTTGCTCATGGTTTTGACTTCTGCAGCCATCAGGCTGGCGCCTGTCATGAATATGAATGAGATTATCATGATAATCCCAATCAATGATTTTGTTTTAAAACGTTTCATAATTCTTCTTCCTTTAATTTGATGGTTTGTTGTTTCAATCTTATTGTCAACCACCCGATCAGGGTGATCCCAAATAAAATTGCTGAAAACGTTATCAATGCAATCGACTCATCGTTCGTAAGCACTAACATAATTATACCTGACAAAAATACCATGCCAGGAATAACATTTTTTATTATTTTTAAACTGTATTTCAAGCCATCATCAACAGACGCAGCTGTCACCCGCTTTAAATGAATCAAGGAGATCAGTGCGTAAAAGCTCAGCCAGAAAATCAATGCACCCCGGATAAGGATTTCAAGGACGGTATATCCGGCCAAACCGCCTGCCATTAAAACGGCAATACTGATTCCGATGACACCAATACCTGCAGTGGGGGCCACACGAGCCAAAGCGCTTGCTTCTCCTCCCGTTTCAATGATCCTTGCCAGTTGCATTTTAATACTTGTAAACAAGGCATGGACAGCCGCCAGCGTTCCGGCAATGACGATTACACCCATAATAATCCGCCCGGTATTTCCGAGAATTGATCTTGAGACGATAATGTGAGAAATCGTTGTCTGTGACAACCGTTCCATGGGAACGAATTTCAATGCAACGATCCCCCAGGCGGCAATTAAAAGAAGAACCAGCCCCACACTGACTGACAATTGAAGTTTGGTAGTCTCTTTTTTCCGGCCGAACACATTCATTCCCATGTCCAAACCGATGAATATCAATAGGGGAATAAATACCATACCGACCGGATTATTTGGGCTGAAAGCAATGCCGGAACCCGTCATCCGGGTTGCATCGGGCAGACTGAAAAATCCCGTGATGATAAGGATCAGCAACCCTGAAATAACGATGCCGACAAAAGATAACTGCAGGCGGATCATCGTATTTTGACTCAAAAACTGAAAGCCCGCCAGGATAAATAAAAGCAAAAATGCAAAACCAAAATTGGGGAACCAATAGACAAAAACCTCGTTAAATATAAAACCCGAGGAGACCAGCATGCCGGTCGCCAGGAAAAGAACCGCGGCTATCTTTACAGTCAAAGAAAATATCATTAAAAAGGACTGCATGGATCTTTCCGGCTTACCGGTGCCCCGGCCTTGTTTTAAAACCGGGGAGAAGGTATCAACATACTGGGGCAGAAAGAGCAGATAGGCAAGCCCGGCAGCCGCCACCGCCAATATACCGATCATCCCGGTATTGCCGTAAAAACCGCCGGCCATCACCAGTGTATCCGGAGACAGCATAATGCCTGCCCCGAACAGGAATGGGACAATGACCTGAATTTGGGAACGCGATGGGTTTGGTGAATTACTCAAAGGCCGCCTCCTGTTTTTTTAATCATTCTTCTTAAATATATAACAACTGAAACGGTGTTTTGATTGCGTGAAAATTATTTTTTAAAAAAATTGACACCTATTGACATAAAAAAAACCGGAATTAATTTAGGCAAAACAGAGATGATTTTATGGGAGAAACGGTCATAAAAGATAAAATAAACGGCAACTTAAATCTTACATAAAGAGGAAACACCCATGAAGAGACTGACACTTAGATCAGATTTAGACAGTTTGTTGAAAATAATGCTGTTAACTGTTCTTGTATATTCAATCATCATCTTTAACGCCTCAGGTGCATTTGCCGACAGTAAAAGAGTGCTTCTCGGTTTGGACAGCAGTCTCATTTCGGACGTGGCGGAAAAGCGGATTGAAAGCATTGTCAACATATCATCCACAAAAGTCGTTAAGACCAATGAAGGGCAACGGTCGCATCCCTTTTTTAATGACCCTTTTTTTAAACATTTCTTTGGACAGGGCTTTTTTGACGTCCCCAGGGAGAGAAGGGAAAGAAGCCTTGGATCAGGGGTTATCGTTTCCGAGGACGGGCTTGTCCTGACCAACAACCATGTGATTGAGAATGCCGAAGAGATAAGGATTACCCTTGCGGACAGAAGGGAAATGAAAGCCGAAATAGTGGGGACGGACCCCCAAAGTGATGTTGCGGTAATACGGCTTGTGGGCGATCTGAGGGATATCAAACCGATTCCGATCGGAGATTCCACCCAACTTCGGCTTGGAGAAATCGTACTGGCCATGGGAAATCCTTTCGGCCTTAAGCACACGGTTACAATGGGGATCGTATCTGCCAAAGGACGTGCCAATATCGGGATCACCGATTATGAGGATTTTATCCAGACGGATGCGGCCATCAACCCTGGAAACTCAGGGGGTGCCTTAATCAATTTAAAGGGAGAACTGGTAGGAATAAATACGGCCATCATCAGCCGTTCCGGAGGATACCAGGGAATCGGCTTTGCGATCCCTTCGGAGATGGCCAAGGGAATCATGAACAGCCTTGTCAAACATGGCAAAGTCATGCGGGGCTGGTTAGGCGTTTCGATCCAGGATTTAAATCAAGAGCTTGCAAAAGCCATGGGTTTAGAGCAGACAAAAGGTGTTCTTGTTTCTGAAGTTGTAAAAGGCAGTCCTGCACAAAAATCAGGAGTCAAACGGGGGGACGTTATCTTAAAGATCAACGACAGACCGGTCAATAGCACCGGACAATTAAAAAATATTGTGGCTTCAATGGGTGCGGGAACCGAAGTATCTGTCGAATATATCAGAGACAAAAAAACAGGCACTAGATCTGTTGAACTGGGGCTGATACCTGAAAACCAGGCAGATCACTCATTGTCTGAAAAAGATGCCGGCGCGTTAAGCGGTATTACGGTGGCACCGCTGAACGATGAAAACAGGGTGCGGTTCCGAATTCCCGAGCAGGTCAATCAAGGTGTCGTGATTGCGTCCGTTAGTCAGGGAAGCCCGGCTCAAAGGGCCAATCTCAGACCCGGTGATATCATCCTGGAAGTCAACCGGATGGATGTTAACTCAGTGGATGATTTCAAAGAGGCATATAAAAAATCACCCGCTGAAGAGACGCTTTTGCTTGTATATCGAAACGGCAGAACCTATTTTCTGGTTCTTAGAAAATAGGGGATGGCTTCAACATCCCGAAAGCCATGAAGATATTGTCTTCATGGCTTTCGGGAGAAAATCTTATAATCCCTTTATTTTACATATCCGTTCTCTGTTTGTTGAGAATTCAGTGGTCGTAAATAGTCACCGTTTTACGGATCAGGCCGCATCCGTTCAGGACTTAATTGAAAAAAGCTTGAAATTAATTACACCGGCGGTTCCGCCGCAGATTGTTCCAACCCGCTTTATTGCCCGTCAGGTTGAATCCTGCAATTTATGGATAGACAATAACCGAAAGGAAAAAAATGGAGATCAGACAGGCCCGTACCAAAACAGAGATTGAAGAGGTGCGCCGGCTCTTCCGGGAGTATGAATCATTCTTGGATGTCGATCTCTGCTTTCAAAGTTTTGAAGAGGAACTGGCCGGCCTGCCCGGGAAATACACGCCGCCCGACGGCGGTCTTCTTATTGCGGTTGACGGTGAGCGGACAGTGGGATGTGTTGCCGTCCGCCGACTGATCCCGGAAATATGCGAAATGAAACGTCTCTATGTGAAACCCGAAGCCCGGGGAACGGGTCTGGGCAGAACCCTTGCCCGACAGATCGTTGAGACGGCAAAAGGAATCGGATATTCAAAAATGCGGTTGGATACCCTTGATAAACTGAGGACAGCCCGCCGGATCTATACATTCATGGGGTTTAAAGAGACAATCCCCTACTATGAAAATCCGATTCCAGGTGTGGTATACATGGAACTGGCACTGTCTTGAAAAAAAGGACGGGCTGACAGATCGTTTCCTGCAAACCGCTATGAAGCACCCGGCCCGGACTCATCCAGCAGGTGCCTGACCTTGGCGGCCAAAACAGGAATGGAAAGGGGTTTTCGGCAATAGGCATCAATCCCTATCTGCTTGATCTCTTCCTCTGAAATCTTTTGGCTGAAACCGGTGCATAGAATAACAGGGACATCGGAACGGATTTTTTTAATCTTTTTTACAAGCACATCCCCGGTCATATCCGGCATGGCCATATCCGTGATGACCAGATCAAATTTCCCGGGATCCGACCTGAAAACAGAGAGAGCCTCAACACTGGATGTTTTTGCCGTTACGGTGTAATCAAGCCCCTCTAAAATCTTTTTTGTCATCTTGGCGATGATCTGTTCATCATCTACAAAAAGAATCGACTCCGTGCCACGGGCGATCTTTCCTTTGCCCATCGGGGCCCGTGCCGAATGAGAAGGGGGATCTGAAACCGGCAGATAAATGGTAAAGCAGGTGCCGACATCACGCGTGCTTTCTACAAATATCTCACCGTTCATACTTTTTACCGCCCCCTGACAGACCGCCAACCCCAATCCGGTTCCTTCCCCGGACGCTTTGGTGGTAAAATACGGTTCAAATATCATATTGACGTTTTCGGATGCAATCCCGGCCCCTGTATCTGAAACAGATAGCAGGACATAGCTGCCCGGCTTCAGGCCGTGTCTATTGCGGTCATCGTCTTCTTTAATCCTTATATTTTTCAAAATGACTTTAATCACGCCGGACTCATCGTTGAGAGCGTGAAATGCATTGGTGCACAGGTTCATGACAATCTGATGGATCTGGGTGGGATCGGCCATGACATGATCGCAATTACCGATATCAGACTGAATATCGACATTCATCGGCAAAGAAGATCGCATGAACTTTAATGTCTCTTTCACCACCGGATTGATTTTTATGGGGCTGATCCCCTCATCCGACCGCCTGGCAAAGGTGAGAATCTGCCGGACCAGCTCTTTTGCCCGCATGGCCGCCTTGGTGATTTCATTTAGATTATCTTCCAGCACCGATCCTTTTTCAACGCTGCCCATGGATAACTGGGAAAATCCGAGAATCGGGGACAGGATATTGTTAAAATCGTGGGCAATACCGCCGGCAAGCGTCCCGATGGATTCCATTTTCTGGCTTTGCCGGAGCATCTTCTCCTTAGCCAGTTCCTCTGTTATATCTCTTTTTACGGCAATATAATGGGTCACCTCCCGGTTATTATCAAGGACCGGAGAAACACTGGCCTTTTCATGATAGAGCGTCCCATCTTTCTTTTTGTTGATAAAGACACCCGTCCAGATCTGTTTCCGGTTCAACGTCCGCCACAGATCGGCGTAGAAATCCTTGCTATGTTTCCCGCTTTTGAGAATACGCGGACTCATACCGATCAGTTCTTTTTGCGAATATCCGGACACGGTCTCAAATGCGGCATTGATATATTCGATCCTGCCCCGGGTATCGGTAATGCAGATACTTTCCACGGATTGTTCCACAGCGGTTTTCAAAAGCCTGATCTGGGATTCGGCCGCTTTCCGCTCGGTAATATCCTGGATGGTGCCGTCCACCCGAATGTCATCATCTGAAATTTGAATTTTTGAGATATTCCCGCTCACCCAGCGGGTCTGCCCGTTCTTATCTATAATTCGATACTCACGGTGATCCGATGTTGCCCGGGCAGACATAAACGTGTTAACTGCCCGGTTGATCCGTTCCGTGTCATCCGGATGGATCAGATCCTTATAGCTCACCTTTCCGGAGATAAAATCCAGATCCGTATACCCGGTAATCGATTCAACATTACCGGTCATAAAATCAATGGAGAGATCTTCATATCCGCGAAATGCGATCCCCTGGAAATTTTCCACAAATGTCCGGTATTTTTCTTCGCTGGCGCGCAGTGCCTGTTCAGCCGCCTTGTTTTTGGTGTCATCCTGAAAAACGATCACCACACCGGTGATCTCCCCGTTCTCCATAACAATGGGCGAACCGCTTTCTTTGACGGGCAAGGCCTCTCCGTTTTTACCGATCAGAAGTGTCTGGCCGGCCGGTCCCACCGTTCCGTCGGCCTGAAGAATTTTTTCAGCCAGGTTGTCAAAGCGGTTCCGGCTGACCTCGTCAACAATATGAAACACCGTCTCCAAAGGATTTCCCACGGCATCCGAAGATCTCCAGCCGGTCAGGGTTTCAGCCACCGGGTTCAGGTAATTTACATTTCCATGCTTATCCGTTGTGATGACCCCGTCTCCGATGCTGCGAAGAATGGTTCCCAGCCATTGTTCATTCTTTTTTACCCTGATATTGGCCTGGTATTTGTACAACGCGACTTCAACCGTGGATTGCAGTTCCTGATCGCCAAAGGGCTTGACAAGATATCCGAACGGTTCTGTCTTTTTGGCCCGGTCAATGGTCTTCCGGTCTGCGTGGGCCGTTAAATAGATCACGGGAATCTGGTATTCTTTATTAAATTGTTCGGCGACACTGATCCCGTTTATCCCTTTGCCCAGGTTGATGTCCATCAAAGCAATATCCACGGAAACGGTTTTTACCAGCGCCAGCGCTTTCTTGCCGGAGGTGGCAATCCCCGAGACCGTATACCCGAGCTTGACAAGGGTCTGCTTAATATCTTCGGCAACGATCCGGTTATCCTCTACAATCAATATCCGTGCCGTTTTCATATCTGTTCTTCCTCATCCCTCAACGGGAAATCAATACAAAAAGAAAGCCGCTCTCCCTGGACAATGGACAGATTTCCGTCCAGCTGGTCTTGGGCCAGCATCTGGACGATCTTCAGTCCCAGCGTTTCGATATGGTCCGGGTCAATGGATTCTGACAGGCCGGTACCGGTGTCGCTCACAACCAGAAAGATCCGATTGGGTGCTTCCTGCTTAAACCGGATATGGATTTCTCTTTTTTCAATATCCGTAAATGCATATTTCAGTGCATTGGTTACCAGCTCATTGATAATCAGCCCGCAGGCAATGGACTTGTCCAGATCAAGACAGATTTCGTCAATATCCAGATCAATGTGAACCGGCCGGTTCGGGTCGATATAGATTTTGCTCAAATACGAGGTGATCTGCCCCACATATACCCGAATTTCCAGGTTTGCAAGATCGTCGGACAGGTAGAGGGTCTCATGAATAAGGGCCATGGATTTGATCCGGTTGTTGGAATCCTGAAACACCCGCACCAGGTCCGGATTGTCAAATTTTCCCATCTGAAGGTTCAACAGGCTCTGTATGATCTGCATATTATTTTTGACCCGGTGATGGATTTCCCGCAGCAGGACCTCTTTTTCTTTAACCGAGGCCAGCAGTTTTTCATTGGAAGCCAATCGTTCCGTGATATCCAGAATAACGGCGGCAAATACGGAGACGGAGTCAAATCGCATCAATTGAAGATAGACTTCAACCGGATAGGTCGAATGGTCTTTTCGCCTGTGAACCGTGTTGAAATGCAGTGCGGTCTCCTCTCCGGATAAAAGCGGTTCAATCAGCTCGGCATAGGATGACCGGTTATATTCGGACTGTATTTCCAGGGGGGTCATCCGCTCCAGTTCCGCCATGGCATACCCGATATTCTTTTTCGCCCCCTCATTCACCATTACAAATTTTAAATCCACGGCATCAAACACATAGATTTCGTTCATGGACTGCTCAAGAATACCCGCAAGAACGGAGGAGTGTTCTTCAGCGGCTTTCCGGACGGCAATTTCCTGTTCCAGTTCGTCTCTGGATGCCATTGTCGCCTGCAGATTCTCTACCATCTGATCAAAGGCCTTGGCCACCGTACCGATTTCATCCTGGGTGTCAATCCGGATACGGGCATCCAGGTTCCCTCTGGAAATTTGATTGACCGAGCGTTCAAACTCTTTTAGCGGAATAAATATATGCTTTTTAGACAGGTAAAATGTTGTGACAAATATGGCAACAATGTTGATAAATGCGAGGCTGATGATGATCAGGCTCTGCTTCATCATCTGACGGCGAATCCGCTCTTTGGACAAGACCATGACCACATGGCCGACCCGATTCTCCTGGTAAAAAATGGGGTGTTCCTTAAATATAAATTTGGAATCTTCTCTGAAACGCGGCAGATCTTCGGGTTGAAACTTTGGATGGAATTTTTCCGTTACAACTTCCCCGTCACTTTTGATACAGGTATAGACCAGATCTTCGTTGATAAAAACAGAATCAACATACTCGGCCACATGATCGTGGTTAAATTTCCACAGGGCACTGGGCAGGCTGATGCCGGTTTTACTCAATATGTTGTCAAACGTCTGGTTCAGTGTCTTTTCACCTGCCTTAAAATTATAGACCACCAGGGCAGCGGAAAGCGTCAGCATGATCATCAAGATGATAACCATCAGACTGAAGGTGAATTTGTGGATGATACTTGCGGATTTGAACCAGTTCAGCAAAGCCGATCTCCTTTTTTACCCCGGTTTGACACCGCCGCCGGGGTCTGGCCCGGGTAACCGGATTCTAATCTTTATTTTCCGGGTCCGGCACCTTGATTCCGTCTAAAAACCGATTGATGATCTGCTGCGTTTCACCGGATGTGACCAGATGGGTCAGACGCTCGCTTATCAGGGGGGCCCATTTTAAATGGTCGGATTTTCGGGACATGCCCACATAAAGGTCATACCCGGTTTTTGAATAGGCCATTTTTTCAAAATGATGATCCAGTCCCCGGGTCAACAGCCGATATTCCGTTGCCCGTTCAAACCCGATGAACAGATCAATCCTCCGGCTCAATGCCATTTTTAATATTTGATCCATTCGGGTCACCTCGACTTTTTTCAATTTTTCATCCCGGTCAAATCGGTCAAAAAACGCCGACCCTTTGGTCACACCAATGGATTTGCCATAAAGATCCTCAAACGAGTTAACCTGCAGCTTATTTTGTTTCAATCCGTAAAAATGGATCACCGATCGAGTATAGGGAAGTGCCAAATAGATGGCAAACGCCTCTCTTTGCCTGGTTTTACCAAAGCTTGTGATCAAATCCGCATCTCCGGTTCTGATCATTTCCACACATCTCTGCCAGGGGCATTCTTTAAATTCAAACCGGATATTCAGCGGCTCCCCAACCGCTTTTAAAATATCGCTGTCGATTCCGCCAAATCGTTTTTCATCGATGATATTCCAGGGCGGCCAATGGGCAAATGCAACCGTGAGTGCGGAATTTTGAGCAATTGCTCCGGTTTGGAAAAAAGGACCGGCAGCCGAAAAAGAAACGGTACACAGGCAGACAATGAATATCTTTTTCATCATTTTCAAAACAACCTTCCCTTCAGCAGCGTTGGGGTTTATTATTCCCGGTCGATCTGCACCGGCAGGGAGATGGTAAAACAGGTCCCTTCTCCGGGCCGGGTATCAATTTCAAGCTTGCCGCCATGCCGGTCCACGATCACGGACCGGGAAATGGCAAGTCCCTGCCCCGTGCCTTTCCCGATTTCCTTGGTTGTAAAAAACGGATCAAACACCTTATCGATAATGGTTTCGGGAATACCCGTTCCGGTATCGGAGATCATGATCCGGCCCCACTTGTCTTGATGTGCGGTCCGGATTGTGATGGTCCCTTTTTCAGTGATTTCCGGCCCGTTTTTTTCCAGGATGGCGTGGGCGGCATTGACAATCAGATTCAACAGCACCTGGCCGATCTCTCCGGGATCACAGCGAATCATTGGAAAACCCGGTTCAAGATCCAGGACCAGGTCGGCGCAGTATTTCCATTCATTACCGGCGATTGTTACCGTGTTTTCAATGGTATGATGAATATCGGTCATGGCTTTCTTCCCTTCCCCCGGATGGGAAAACGTCTTCATCGACTGCACGATTTTTCGAACCTGCCCCACTCCCTCAAGGGTCTGTTTGACAGAGAGGGGGATTTCCGTTGATAGAAAATCCACATCCGCTTCCAGCAAAGTGTTTTCCATCTTTTGAATCATCTGTTCATCTATGGAGCCGTTCTTTGCATAATTCAGACACGTTTTATGCTGATTCACCACGGCCAGCAGATGGTTGAATGCATCCTGAATAAAAACCGCATTATCACCGATGTATTGGATCGGCGTATTAATTTCGTGGGCAATACCGGCGGCGAGCAATCCGATGGATTCAAGCTTCTGGGCCTGGGCAAGTTCTTTGTGGGAGCGAATTAACTCATTTTTCAAATACCGTTCCCGCAACACTCTTTTCAATCTCAGCACCAATTCCTCAGGGATGATCGGTTTTTGAATAAAATCGTCAGCACCGAGGCTGATAAGACTTTCGTAACGATATTCATGAATTTGGCCGGTCATTGCAATCACACCGCAGGAAAATTTGTCTCTGACTTTTTTAATCAACTCCAGTCCTCCCATTCGCGGCATGGCAATGTCTGTGACAACCACATCAATGGCTTGGGTTTCAAGCAGGGATACCGCTTCCATCCCGTCACCGGCCAGCCAGACCCGGCAGTCAAAATTGATGAACAGCCGTTCCAGAAGTTTTCTGATCGATTCTTCATCGTCCACCACTAAAATACGGGTCAAACCCTGATCCAACGGTTCTACGAATTCATTCATAAAAACCTTTTACGAAAAAATTATGAAGATTTCGTTTTAGTGTTATCCCCACCCTAAAATTGCAATCCTGATCTCTTGAAAATACTGTATTCAAGATGTTTGAAACGTTAGGGTCATACGGTAATGGTTATAAATTCAGGAAATTAAATATGGTTAATGATACGATACCGGTGCAGGAACAGTCAAGCCTAAAAATATTCCCTGATCCACCATACGGCACCGCCTGCTGTGTTGCCTGCGATCGCTCCACCCTGCGGAGTATGGCTGATACGCCCTCAGTCGTCACTCCTTGCCGCCTTGCATCCGGCACCTTGCTGAAGGCCAGGGAGACGGTGCAACCCATGGCCCATATGCTAAACAAAAATTTAATGGTGGATTTGGATATTCAACTTAAAAATACTAAAATATATTCAAATGGTTAAATATTTTTCAATGCCGGATCATTGGCCGGCAGAATATTACAGGTCTGAGAGGCGGAATCAAAGACAATGACAGCGGTTTTATTTTTAAGCTGGGCCCGAATCTGCGATATTTTGGTTTCAAGGCTGACTTCGGTTGGTCCGTAATCGGTGCCGTCGCGGGTGACAAACTCTTCAATCACACCGTTCAAGGCTTCTTTACTGAGCTGGTCATGGGGAATAACAACCGCCACGGGTTAATCCGATTCCAATAGTGTGGGAATTTTTTTTGATGCCGGGATCTTTTTGATCCGATACTCCAGCCGGAAGGCGTCTTGTTTGGAAAGATCCGACCGGCAGGCTGCCAGGGTGACAGGAAGCCGGGATCGTGTATACTTGGATGCACGACCCCGGTTGTGTTGGATAATACGGCTTTCAATATTTTTGGTGACCCCGCAATACAGGGTGTTGTCACAGCATTTTAACAGGTAGACGGACCAGGTTTCAGGCATCTGTCTTGTTCATGGCATCCCGCAGCTTGCCGGAGCACTTGAAGGTAACCACCCGCCGCTTATCAAGAATCATTTCATCTCCTGTGGCCGGGTTTCTTCCTTTTCTTGCCGCTTTTTCATTGATCTGAAACTTGCCGAAACCGGTAATCATCACTTCCTCTCCGGAAGCCAGGGAAGATTTTACAATCTCAAGCAGAATTTCAACAGTCTCTTTGGCCTGGGCGGGTTTGAGAATCTCTTTCTCACTAATCTTTTCAATGATGTCTGTTTTATTCAGGGTCAAAACGCATGTGTCCTTTTCATTAAGATTTACATATAATTTCATACAACTATCTACGCTCACCGGCAAATAATGTCAAGAGGAGTTATCGCACATACCTTGTAATGAATCGTGTTTTTTTTTATCATCAATCATGCTAATAAAAAGCTTTTCTGTGTATTAAATGCCACATATTCATCCTTTTTTGAAGGCATAAAAAAGGGCATTTCCAATTTATCGAGATGAATGGAATGCCCTTTTTATTCCCTTTTAAACAACAACTTGTTATTTTAATGAATAAACCTCATCGTTGCAAAAAGCGTTAAGGTTCCAGCTTCAAGGCGCCAAGGTTGCCGCTGTAGTAATCTACCGCAAAACATTGGGAACGAAGAAGATGGAATCTTCACGCTTTTCCCAAAGGGTAAGAATTTGTAAAAAAAGATGAAATGGCGGAACCCACTTATGATGAAGTCTTGAAAGCGTCTTTAAATTCAAAGCTTTTTTTGTATCGTCAAGTGATTTCATCTTTTATGATAAAATTTTTATGCAACGTTGAGGTAAAGTTAACTATGGTAATGTCGTGTGCCGATAATCACAACAACCGCATTAAACCGAGGGACGGGGAAGTACCTTTGCCCTTTCCGCAATTTCAGGCACTTTATGTTCCCACTCAATGGCCATCATATGAACCCCTGCCACCCCTTCCATCTCTTTGAACTCTTCGACCTGTTCAAGGGCAAATTTAATGCCTTCTTCAGCCTGGTCCTTTTTGTCCACGCCTTTAAGCCGTTTGATCAACGAGTCGGGAATGTCCATTCCCGGAACGAATTTGGACATAAAATTGGCCATTCCGGCGTTTTTCATGGGCGTGACACCTGCCAGAATATAACATTTTTCATGCAGCCCCATATCCACGGTTTTTTTCATAAAATCCCTGAATTTTTCCATGTTGAAAATACACTGGGTCTGGATAAAGTCCGCCCCGGCCTTGATTTTGGTTGCCAGACGGTGAACCCTGAATTCATACGGGTCGGCAAACGGATTACAGGCCGCGCCAACAAACATCCGGGGCGGCACGTCAATCTCTTCGCCATTTAGAAATTTGCCTTCATCACGCATCATTCTGACCATATCGATCAACTGCATGGAATCCAGGTCATGGACATTTTTGGCCTCCGGATGGTTGCCAAAGGACTGGTGGTCCCCGGACAGGCAGAGCATATTCCGGATCCCCAGGGCATAGGCCCCTAAAACATCCCCCATCATGGCCAGGCGGTTGCGGTCCCTGCAGACCATCTGAAAGTTGGGTTCCAGGCCCTCTTCCAGCATCAGGGCTGAACCGGCAATGGAAGACATCCGGACCACGGCGGTCTGATTATCTGTCATGTTCACGGCATCCACATTGCCCTTAAGATATTTAAATTTTTCTTTTAAATGCTCTACATTGGCGCCCTTAGGAGGACCGCATTCTCCTGTAAACGCAAAATGGCCGGCTTTTAAAATCTTTTCAAGATTACTTCCCGATTTGAGTTCACTCATTTTGGGTCTCCCTTTTGGTTAAATATTTCCCTGGATCAGTTCTTCCCTGATACTCTTTCTCGGGCCACCGTCCCGGGCCGTTTTCCAGTTCTTGGCCGGTTTAACGCCCAACACATCCTCTATCTGCCCCTGATCCATTTTCTTTCTGACAATGGAATCCCATATACATTCGGTATCTTTGTTGATTTCACAGCTTCCGCCGGACGACCCGCCGCAGGGCCCGTGGAGCAGGCTTTTGGCACACCGGGCAATCGGGCAGAGCCCGCCGAATTTATGAATCCCGCAGGTCCCGCAACCGGCACAGCGTTCTTCCCAGATTCCGTGATCGGTGGCCCCGCCGAAAAAAGTCGTGTCCACCGTCGGGTAAAAGACCTGATCGGTGTACATCTCCGAGAGAAACTGGGGGCCCACGCCGCAGGCCATGGAGAGAACCGCCTCATAATCTGCCACGGTTTCACTGATCTGCTCGACATACTCTTTGTCGCACTGCCGCTCCAGCACCCGGGTGTCGATCTCTATCTTTCCGCCTTCTTTTTGCCGGGCGATCTTCATGGTGGATGCCAGAATCTCAACCTCTTTTGCTCCCCCGACATTACAAACGGTAACGCACCCTTTACATCCGACGATGAGAATCTTTTTATTGTCCGCAACCATCGCCATAATCTCATCCAGAGACTTACGATCTGCAACTATCATGTTTCACCTCTATTTTTAATTTTGCCGAGATCCGGCCGGAATCAACCGACCGGGATCCCCGTGCAATGTGGTTTATATCCGTCAGGCCGCATCATTTTTTTTTACCGGTGTCGGTCCGAGAGCCGTTATCTTTTCAGCCATTTCATTGGCAATTTCGGCAAACCGGGCCCCTTGGGCGGAACTCAGATTATACATCTGCATCCGTTCCGGGTCGACGCCTATCTCCGTCAGCGTCCGCCGGACATATTCAACCTTTTTCCGGGCCTTAAGGTTTCCGGCGATATAATGGCATTCGCCTTCCAGGCAGCCGGCCACATAGACACCGTCTGCCCCGTCTTCAAAGGCATTGAGAAGATGAATAATGTCCACCCGTCCGGTACACGGTAACTGAATGATCTTTACATTTGCAGGATATGACAATCTCATGGAACCTGCCAGGTCCCCGGCTGCATACGCTCAATACTGGCAGCAAAAAGCAATGATCCTGGGTTCAAATTCTTGGGTCATGATCAACCTCCGTTTGTCCTGAACTTGTTTTGATTTTCATCTAAGACACCTCTTCAACCTCAAACAAGGCATCGGTTTTGGCGATAATCTGCTTATCTGTAAAATGATTGAGATGGATGGCCTTGCCCGGACATTCCCCCACACAGGCACCGCATCCGTGGCATTCCGACGGATCTATGACAGCATAGCCGTCCTCATGGATATAGGGAATCTCATAGGGGCAGGTCCTGACACAGGTCAGGCAAACCGCACATTTCTCTCTGGTCACCTCGGCCACAACACCGCCCACCATGAGCGAATCCCGGCTTAGGATGGTCATGGCCCGGGCCACGGCAGCCCGTGCCTGGGCAATACTCTCTTCCAGGGGTTTGGGGTAATGGGCCAGGCCGGCCACAAATAGGCCGTCGGATGCAAAATCGACCGGCCGCAGCTTGGCGTGGGCCTCCACCAGGAATCCCTCACTGTTCACCGGCACTTTGAATTTTTCAAACAAAGCCTTGTTGTCGCCCGGCTGAATGCCCGCTGCCAGTACCACCAGATCCGGGTTGATCTTGACTTCCATTTGAAGCACGTGATCGATGACAGTAAATTCAAGATCGTTATTGCTGTTCTTTCTTAGTTCGGGCATCTTTTCAAGGTCATACCGTATGAACAGAACCCCCATGGCACGGGCCTCCTTATAAACGTCTTCCCGGAATCCATAGGACCTGAGATCCCGATAGACCACATAGACCCGTTTGCGCCTGTCTTTTTTCTTTAAGGCCAGGGCGCTTTTTAAACTATGCGTGCAGCAGATCTTTGAACAGAACGGATTTTCATCGTTCCGTGATCCCACACACTGGACAAAGACAACGGATTTGGCTGCATCCAACCGCGGATCATCTTCCCGCAGTGCCGCATCCATATCCAGGTGGGTCATCACGTTGGGTTCTTCACCGTACAGGAATTCTTTCGGCCTGTATTCGGTTCCGCCCGTGGCAAGGACGGTTGCACCGTGTTCGATGGGAACCGTTTCCCCCCCGTCATTGGGTGTGACCCGGGTGACAAAATTACCCATGGATCCGGTGGTGGCCGTCACCTGGGAATCCAGATGGACTGAAATGCGGGAGTGTGATGTTACGGACCGGATCAGCCGGTCCAGGTAATCCCGGATCGGTTCTCCCTGCCAGGTGGCATTCAGCTGTTTTGCAATACCGCCCAATCCCCCTGTTTTCTCTACCAGGTGGACGTCAACGCCCTGATCGGCGGCCGTAAGTGCGGCTTCCATACCGGCGGCACCGCCGCCCACAATCAGAACGGATTTTTTAATGGGCAGGCTGACCTGGTGCAGGGGCTCAATAAACGCCGCTTTGGCCACAGCCATGCGGACCAGATCTTTGGCCTTTGTCGTGGCCACTTCCGAGTCTGCCATATGGACCCAGGTGTTCTGATCCCGGATATTGGCCATTTCAAACAGATACTTGTTCAGCCCGGCGTCCCGGATGGTCTCCTGGAACAGGGGTTCATGGGTTCTGGGCGAACAGGCCGCCACAACAATCCGGTTGAGTTTGTGTTCGGCAATCACCTCTTTCATGTGATCCTGGGAATCCTGGGAACAGGTAAACAACTTATCTTCCACATGAACCACATAGGGCAGTTTAGACGCGTAATCCCGGACAGCCGGCACATCGGCCACCCCCCCGATGTTGATTCCGCAGTTGCAGACCCAGACACCGATTCTGGGGGCCTGTCCTGTAAAGTCATGTTCCGGCGGCAGGTCTTTGGTTCGTGTCATGGCCCACCGCTGATCCGCCATGGTGCTGGTGGCCGTTGCCGCCGCCGCCGATGCCTCCATCACCGATGAGGGGATATCTTTGGGCTCCTGGAATGCCCCGCAGACGTAGATCCCCTCACGGCTGGTATGCACCGGGCTCAAATTGTCCGTTTTTGCAAACCCGTGTTCATTGAGATCAATCCCCACTTTTTCCGCTAACTGGCGGGCGTCTTTGTTCGGGGACAGCCCCACGGACAGGACGACCATGTCAAAGATCTCTTCCACGGTGTTTCCGGCTTCGGTGGCATAAACGATCCGATAGGTGTCGCCCGGCTCCGGGAATACGGAATGGATTCGTGAGCGGACAAACCGGACACCGTTATCATCTGCCGCCCGGATATTGTACTTATCAAATTCCTTTCCATGGGTTCTCATGTCCATGAAAAAGATGGCGCAATCCAGATCGGCGCCATTGTGTTCCTTGGCGATAATGGCCTGCTTGTTGGCATACATGCAGCAGACCCCGGAGCAATAGGAGTGATCGCCTTTGTTGATATCTCTTGAGCCCACACATTGGAGCCAGGCAATCTTTTTGGGTTCCTCGTTGTCCGACGGCCGGACCAGATGGCCGCCATAGGGGCCCGAGGCGGACAAAATTCGTTCAAACTCCACACTGGTCATCACATTGGGGCTGTGCCCGTAACAATAGGTGACCATCTGGGTGGGTTCAAAGGGGGTAAATCCGGGTGCCATAATAACGGCCCCCACATTGACGGTATGTTTCCGGCCCGTCAGGGAATGGTCCACGGCATCGGCCATACAGGCGTCCACACACTGCATACATTCGGAACAATATCCACAGTTCAGACACCGGGCCGCCTCTTTTTGCCCTTCCTCGCGTCCATACCCCAGCTCCACCTCTTTAAAATTACCGGCACGGGCGGCAATTTCCAGCTCCGGCATCTTATAGCGGGCCTCGGTCTCCATCTCTTCGTCCACCGGCCTGAACACGGGATTTTCCACAGTGGGGATCTCCCGGCCCTCTGCCATATCCACTCCGGTCAGGTAGCGGTGAATGGATTCAGCCGCTTCCATACCCGCTCCGATGGCGGCAATGGCCACACTGGGTCCGGTCTGAAGATCCCCGCCTGCAAAGACCCCTTCCATATCGGTTTCAAGTGTCACCGGATGGACTTCCGTGGTATCCCATTTGCTGATCTTGACCCCTGTCAGCGCTTCCAGACCGGACAGGTCCGGCCGCTGGCCAATGGCCGGGATGAGCTGATCGATCTCAATATCGTATTCTGATCCGGGAACGGGCACCGGCCGTCTTCTGCCCGAAGAATCCGGCTCACCCAGCTCCATCCGGATGACACGAAGGGCTTTGACCCGGCCCGCGTCCGCCAGTATCTCCTGGGGAGCGGCAAGGTATTCAATTCGGGTCCCTTCATCTTCAGCCGCGCAGATCTCCTCTTCCCATGCCGGCATCTCTTTTCTGGTCCTGCGGTAGAGGATGGTGGTCTCTTCGGCGCCCATGCGAATGGCCGACCTGGCCACATCAATGGCCACATTTCCGCCGCCGATGATGGCCACTTTTTTCCCGACCGCTGTTTTCCCGGTCAGGTTGAGTTCCCTTAAGAAATCCACTCCCTGGCGGACACCGTCCAGTTCCTCTCCGGGAATTCCCAGGGAGATCCCCTTGTGGGCACCCAGACCTAAAAAGACGGCGTCATATCCGTCGGATTTAAGTCCTTCAACCGTAATATCCTTACCCAGCATCTTATTGTACTGAATTTCAACCCCCAGGTTGGTGACCACCTCGATATCCTTGTCCAGAACTTCAGGAGGCAGCCGGTGATCCGGGATCCCCACCCGGAGCATTCCCCCGGCCTGTGGCAACGCCTCAAATATAGTCGAATCCACCCCTTTTTTCGCCAGGTGGTATCCGGCAGACAGCCCGGCCGGTCCCGATCCGATGATCGCCACTTTTTTACCGATTTTAGGCGCACATTTAATCTCGACTTTCCTCGGGTCGTAAGAATCGGCCGCCAGCCGTTTTAAATCCCTGATGGCAACCGGATCATCCACCTGGCATCGACGGCAGGCATCCTCGCATTCATGGGGGCAGACCCTGCCCAGGACACCCGGCAGGGGCAACTGTTCCATGATGATTTCAAGGGATTCCTTGTACTTGCCCTCTTTAACCATCTGGACATATCCCTGGACATTGAGACCGGCAGGACAGGTCAGACGACAGGGGGCGGTATCTTTTTTTTCAATGGCAAACCCCGACGGCATGGCCTGGGGATAGAGTTTAAACGCCGCCTTTCTGTCACGAAGATTTTCATCAAACTCACTGGGCAGATCCACGGGACAGATCTTTTCGCATTCGCCGCAGGCCGTACATTTTTCAAGATCGATAAACCGGGGCTCTTCTTTTAACGTGACCGTGAAATCACCCACTTTCCCCTGGATGTCTTCCACCTGGGTCATGGTCATCAATTCAATGTTCAGGTGCCGCCCGGCTTCCACCAGCTTTGGAGAGATAATACACATGGAGCAGTCATTGGTGGGAAAGGTCTTGTCCAGTTGTGCCATTGTTCCGCCAATCGCTGTGTTTTTATCCACCAGATATACCAGATATCCTGAATCTGCTAAGTCCAAAGACGCCTGGATACCGGCAATGCCGGCACCGACGACCATTACGGACCCTTTACCGTTTTGGGCCATTTTAGGAACCCTCCTTTATTTAAAGTCCCACTTCAGCCAGATCCGGCCCAAGATAGGTTCGTTCGGTTTCACTTAACATTCCCATGGCCAGGCAGATGATGGTCCACAGATGAACCACATGCCACCCGCCGCCGAATTGCTCGCCAATGTCTTCCACCTGTCCGTGGCAATTGTGGCAGGGGGCGATCACATAGGTGGCGCCGGTGGCTTTAAGCTGGTTGAATTTGGTTCGGCCGTATGCGCGACGGGCATCGGGAAATCCTGCCTGCAGGGCACCGCCGCCGCCGCCGCAGCAGTAATTGTTTCCCCGGCTGGGTACGGTGTCGATAAAATTTTCCTCACCCACCACGGTTTTAATTACAAATCTTAAATCATCCACAATTTTATTGGAACCGCTCTTCCTGCCGATATTACACGGGTCCTGAATGGTAAATTTTGCACCGATCTCTTTGTTCCAGTCGGAGTTGACATTCAGCTTACCTTCCCGGATCCACTGGGCATACAGCTCAATGATGGTGATCAGTTTAAATTTGTGGGGTATCTTAAATCTGCGCAACCCTTCCAGGATTGCAAAATAGGAATGCCCTCACTCGGTGTTGACCACCAAAGGACTTTTCAAGTTATTGTCCACATGAAGTACAAACTCCTCGACAATATACTTCCATCCTTCCAGATCAGCCATGAACATGCAGTAGTTTTCACCCGCCCACATAACGGACGGATAGGTCCAGTCCGCACCCACGGTATGGAGGATCTTCCATAGCGGCCCCATCTCTTCGGGTTCGGTCACCGGTTCCCTGGAGTTCTGATTGAGCACCATGGTGGCACCCACCCGGTCGACACTGACTTCAAGGTCTTCAAAACCGGGGTGTTCCTCTCTGATCTCTTCAGCCACATCCAGAACCGTAAATTCAAAATCCTCTTTCTGAGCCCCCATGGCACTTCCGGTCCGGATGTGCTGATCACAGGACCCCAATATCCCTTTGGGCCGTTTATCTCTCGGTACACTGGCCCTAAGATTAAATACCAGGGCCGGTATATTAATATTCAT
Organism: Desulfobacula sp.; assembly: GCA_028280105.1. Lineage (GTDB taxonomy): Bacteria > Desulfobacterota > Desulfobacteria > Desulfobacterales > Desulfobacteraceae > Desulfobacula. Next base: position 44,378 of record JANQML010000217.1, read on the forward strand.
GGGACAGGCCGACACACACCGGGTACACATGCTGCACACCCATTTCCAGTCAGACTTCAGTACCTCGTCATCCATACCCAGATTCAACATCCGTACGAGCTTTCGGGGGTCCATATCCATCAGCTCCGAGGCTGCACACCCCCCTGTGCAGGTCCCGCAGGTCAAACATAAATCAAAATTCGCATCCGGTACTTTTCCCAACACCTCCTCTTTGAATTCAATATCCAGTTCGTCAATATTTATCGCCTCTGCCATTTTAGACATCCCTCCCTATCTATCTTAGTTTGGCTGCGTTCAGATACGGTACCAGATTGTCGGCTCCGCCAATGGTAATAATATGTACTCCCTGGCAGATGTCCTTGAGACTGTTAACCGTATCGGCAAACAATTCCAGGCTTGCCTTCTGTTTATTCGGTGCTTTCATTAGCTTTTGTATCACCCATTCGGGAACCAGGCCGGATTTAAAGTGGCGATTCAAAAAACGGCCCATGCCGGCGGTTCTCAAAATCATCACCTCTGCAATAACAGGGACGTTAAAGGGTTCAACCTGCCGCATGAATTTGGCAAACTGGTCAACATCGAATATAGGCGTGGTCAGAAAATACCCGGCCCCCACATTCATCATGTCTTCCATCTCTTCCATGCCTTTTTTGGGCATATTTCTCCCCCATGGCGTCTGCACCCCCGAACCGAGTGTGAAATCAACTTTGCTCTCCAGCTCATTCCCCTCAATGGTCACCCCCTGTTTTAAATGGTCCATTACAGAGGCCAGTTTTCCCGAATCCACATGAAAAAACATCTCTTCCTGAAGGGTATCCCCGGATATCCGGTAATCTTCGGTAAATACCAGCAAATTTTCAACACCGGTCTCATGGGCCTGTGTCAGGTCTTTTTGGAGCTGATACCGATTTTTGTCCCGTGTGGTGGTTTGATAGATCGCGTTTAGATTATTCTCTTTTAGCAGGCTACAGCTTTTGATGGTGTCGGTGACCACCCCTTCAAATTCGATTTCAGTGACGGCAACACCGTCCACCCGGCCTTTTACCCGGCTTAAGGACTCCATAATCGTCTCGGGTTCTTCATCCCCCAGAGGAACCTGGACTTCGGACGTCACGACAAATCGTTTCTTTTCCAAAGACTCTTTTAATTTCATGATCTGCCTCCTTCCTATTTTAATCCGAGTAATTTTGCCACTTCATCTTTGAGCTGGGGCAGGGGTAATGGTTTGGAAAAACAGACGTCTGCGCCGTTTTCTTTCATCTGGGCGAACTTATCGTCATCCAGATATGCAGACAGAACGATAATTTTGGTGTCCTCTGTTTTTTTATTGCTTTTAATCTTTTTGCAGACTTCATATCCTTTAATATCCGGCATCATAATATCGAGAATCAACAGGTCGGGCTGAAAATGATTCACCTGAAGCCCGGCCTCAAATCCGTCTGATGCGGAAATCACCTCATAGTCGAATTCATCCTCTTCCAGTGCCTGGACAATGGATTCCACAATGATCATATCATCGTCAACCACCAGGATCTTTTTCCTGCCGACATCCTGCTCCTCATCCGGAATGGGGATCCCCTGGGCCCGCATAAACGATTCAAGGTCTGATTTTTTAATCCTACGATGTCCGCCAACTGTGCGATATGCCTTGATATGACCGGCCTCAACCCAGTTTATAATGGTTTTTGACGAAACATTGCAGTATTTGCTTGCCGTAAATACAGTCAACGTGTCTTCCATGGCACCTCCTTTGTAGGGATGTTTCGATTTAGGTATTATAGTTATTTCATAAAATAGCCATTGTCAAGCAATTTTTTTAATTTGAATAACTATAATAGCTATAATAACTGAACAAAAAATTCATAATCTATCTGGATTGGCGGGGAAGACCCCGTTGCGGCACCGATGCCGCAGACAACCCGGATATTTCACGAATCGATTTTACTTTAGCTGTTAGGCACAGGTCGTGAAGCTGTAGTTGCCCTACCGCAAACGATCTGTAACGACACAGATGAAGTAAAATCGGTTCGCCCAAAGGGTGACAATTTGTAATGTTTAT
>JANQML010000260.1 GCA_028280105.1 Desulfobacula sp.
CCATACGGTCCCGCCTGCTGCGTTGCCTGCGGTCGTTCCTCCCTGCGGCGTATGGCTGATACGCCCTCGGTCGCCACTCCTCGTCGCCTTGCATCCGGCACCGTATGGTGGCCAGGAAAGGAGTGCAACCCATGGCCCGCATGCGAAACAAAAATTTGATGGTGGATTTGGGGTGATGCTGCCGGCCGGATATCGGAGTTTGGGCATCTTTTTGAGTTGAAATACCGTCCTTCCGGAACCTTCATCCGGCAGGCCCGGAAAGAACGGTATCATAGTGATTAGATCTGGAATTTTTTTGTCATGTTTTTCAGCCGGACCATCACCGAATTCAGGGTGGCGGCCTTTTTCTTAACATCGGATGAAAAATGATTGATCTCTTCGGAAGTGGCCAGGACCCCGGAGATGTCATCAGCCACCTGGCCGGATACGGTGGAACTTTGGGATATATTCTCATTGACTTCCTGAATTCCCAGAGATACCTGGCTGATGTTCTCTGAAATTTCATTGGTGGTTGCAGACTGGACCTCAATGGCGGATGCCGCCTCATTCACAAAGGTATTGATTTCATGGATAATACCGGAGATACCCTGAATTTCCGTCACTGCCCCGTTGATCTGGTCCTGGATTTCTTTGATATTCTTTGCAATATCCTCTGTGGCAGTGGCTGTCTGTCCGGCCAGGGCCTTGATTTCCGTTGCGACAACGGCAAATCCTTTGCCTGCTTTACCGGCCCGTGCCGCTTCAATGGTAGCGTTCAGTGCCAGAAGATTGGTCTGCGACGAGATGTTGTTTATCGTTTCGGTTACCTTGTTGATCTCTTCTGCTGCCATGCCTAACTGCCGGACCCGTTCAGACGTCTGTTTGGCCTGTTCAACGGCTTTATTGGTAATCTCCCGGGTATGTGTGGAATTCCGGGCCACCTTTTCAATGCTGTCACTCATCTGGCCGGTGCCTGAAGCAACAATTCCCACGTTGGTGCTGGCCTCTTCCATGGCAGCGGCTACTGACTCCATGTTCACACTCATCTCTTCGGCTGCCGATGCAACGGTATTGATCTTGTTTACACTGGTTTCGGCGCCGATGCTCATCTGATCCGAAATCCGGTTCAACTCTTCCGAAGCCGTGCTCAGGGTATCCACCCCGGAGTTGAGTTCCCGGATCATCTGGGCCAGCTCGGCAGTCATTTCATTCATTGAATCCACCGTATCATGGATGGCATCTTTAGCCTTGTACGTGAATGTATGATTAAAGTTCCCCTTTGCCACTTCCCTGGCCAGGGTGGCCATGCCGTTCATGTTGTTCATCAACTGACGGTTCATCACTCCCATGATCAGGCCCCCCAAGATCAGGGCAATGATCCCGCTGATACCGGCACTGGTTAATATCTGCTTATTGATGCCGGCCATGAGTTCGGGTTCGGACACGGCAACGGTAAAATATAAATCCCAGGGCTCAAAATAATTCACATATCCATAGTATTTTTGGTCATTATGCCGGTAGGAGATAAACCCGTTTTTTGTTTGTACGATCGAATCCCCGCCGTCAAAGGTGTCGATGTTGATATCGGCATAAGCGGTATCCGGATGGATAAGGATTTTACCTGACGCATCATTTACAAACGAATAACCATGACCGCTGACATTGATTTTTTTCACCAATCCTGCCAGGTCTTCCGTAAATATGGCGCTGCTGACGCTGTAGGCTCCGACAACGGTATTTTCGATGGCGGCCTTAAACGGAGAGAGGATTTTCAAGGTTTTATCCCTGCCGGTTCCACTTAAAAACAGATAGGGGGTTTCGGCCGCCATGGCAGTGTATTCCGGATCAGATGCGGAAAAATAGGTGCCCACCGGCCGTGTATCGTCTTGATTTTTAACATTGGTGGAGACCTTGATCAGCTTTTCTTCAAATATTTGGTATACGGCGATTTCCGAATTGCTGAACTGTCCCGCTTTGTCAACAATGCCATGTTCGCCGGTGACAAACTTGAGTCCGAAAATTAATTTGGGAAGGGTGAACCGGGTTTTTTCACCGGAATGGATGTCAATTCCGTCGATATCAGCGGTTCTGGATTGAACCAACATGATTTTACCGGCGCTCTCACTCTCCGTGATAAGCATGCCAAGGTCTGAATTTAATTTGTTTTTTTGAAAGTTGTACTGTGTTTCTACTGCTTTAAGAAGCACATCCGACACATTCTGAATACCGGCTTTTCCTTTGGATAAAAACCGTTTCTTTGTCTGGTAAAAATTGACAAGAGTAATGATTAGAATGGTAAGAAGGATCATCCCCAGGGAAGAAATGTATAGCTTTTTTCCGAATCCGATATGTTTCATGTTTACTCCTTCCGACTTGTATTTTAAGTAGATGTAAAATATCCATTGGAAACAAAAATTGTCAAGAGATAAAGAAAGAAAGACAGTTATTTGAGGCTTTTTTCCGGTTATAGCGGTTGTCAAAATAACGTTCAGATTAAGTTTCTGATGGTACGGGTTGAACAGAAAATGGCGCCTGGAATGTCGGCCCTTTCAGAGAGATTGACATTATCAAGCCCTTTTTTGGGGAGCATATTTTTGTCATTTTGCTATCAATGTTCGACTTTCGATGATCAAAAGAGACGGAGAAACGACAATTTTTTATTGAGAACCGCTACCGAAGATGCCGGGCACGGATGAAGAGACCGGCTTTGCCCGAGAATTTCGGATAAGGAAAAAAGCAGCCCGTTACCGCATCGGGAATGCCGTAACGGGCTGCCGGTTTTTAACCGTTTCAATTACAGAAAAATTATATGCCGGCTCCTGAATCCGGATGGGAGGCTGGCGCGGATTTGGAAACCGTGACAAAATGCTCCTGATAGGCAATGGCACCGCCGGCTTTATCCCAGAGATCCATGCCGCCGGCCATGAATTTATTGTCTGCCAGTCCTTTTCCGTACGCCCGGCTTTCAACGGGCAGGCGGTGTCCGAACCCGTGGACCACAAATACCGCTTCCGGGTGAATCATGTCGGTCACCATGGCCTTGATCGATTCCGTATACCCTTTCTGGGTGACATAGACGGTTTCGTTGTCGGAAATGCCTAATTTTTTTGCTTCTTTGGTATGAATCCACAGGACATTTTCAGGCATCTGCTCAAAGAGCATGGCATTGTTCACGGTATGGCCCTGGGTATGGGTGGCGCACCGGCCGAATGTCAACCGGAACTCCCCGGATTTCGGTTTGGCCGGTGATTCATAGGGCTTCAGGGATGGAAGACCGGCATCTTCCAGTTTTTTGGAGATGATTTCAATTTTACCCGTGTCGGTTTTGAATTTGTAATCTTCAAACGCCAGGTACCGGGGGGAGTCTGCCAGAGGGATCATGCCGGTGGCATCAAAGTCTTCGATTGAGAATCCGGTACCGTCCAGTTGGAAATTCCAGAGATCTTCCACCCTGTCAAAGGCCAGATCCGGCAGATCCATCCGCCGGGCAAGGCCGGAGACGATCTCCCAGTCGGCCAGGGTATCGTAACGGGGTTCCACAGACCGGCGGCGAACAAAGAACTGGGGCTTTAATCCATTTTTGGTGGTAATAATGCTTTCCCTTTCAAGATAGGTGGACATGGGCAGAACCACATCCGAATGCCAGGCCGTATTCGACCAGCTGAAGGTGACCGAAACCAGAAGATCCAGGTTCTCCCACATCTTTTTTAACCGCTCCGGTTCCGGAAATCCCATGAGGGGGTCGTGGCGGTATGCGATATATGCCTTGACCGGGTAGGGATCTTCCGTTTCCATGGCCTGATAGAGGAAGTGGGCCAGTCCCGGCCCCTCTTCAAAATGCGTATACTTCCAGCCGATACCGTCAGCCCGCTTTCCTTCGGGTTTGGGGTAGAGGGACATAAACTGCTTGAGTCCCTTATGGCCCACGTCACCGGGTTTGCTCACAAAGGCAAGACCGCCCTTGGCCCCGTATGTACCCAGCAGGGCATTTATGATGTAAATGGTACGGCAGACATAAAAGGAATCCGTGTACCGGGCCGCCATCCAGCCGGGATGCCAGATCACTGCCGGTGCGG
>JANQML010000276.1 GCA_028280105.1 Desulfobacula sp.
GCCGAAAACGATTCTTGTTTTGGCAAATGCCGGCTGACAGAATGCCATGGCCACAACAGCGATAAACCCCATGATTAATAGATGTCTTACTTTCATACGTCCCTCCTCTTTGTTGATTGTTATGTCGAACACAAAAATCCACTCTAACTAAAGGGAAGAATATAAAAATGACTTTTTTATATCAATGGGAAGAATTCTGATTGTGCTGTAGGAAATTTTCTTACAAAAACAGATCTACCCGTCTATAACCGTCTGATTTATTTAAATGAATAACAGGGCAAGAAAACGAGGAGATCCCATGCCCGGCAGCCCGGGACACTCCGGTATCAAGCCGGATCAAGGGATATTTTCAGCACCTCATCCACATCCGACAGGATCCGTGAAAACCGGCTGCCGTTCACGGCATTCTTTTTATAAAATTTGATTGATTTTTTTACAATGACAAGCACCTGGTCATGGGAGTGAATACCCGGGATCTCCATGGCCAGGCGGGGATGTCTTCCCAGGCGCCCGCCCAGCATGACCCTGAAACCGGCCCGATCCTGCTGAATCGTACCGGACGGGCATTCCCGGATACATTTGCCGCAGGCCAGGCAGCGGTGCATGTCAATGTCCGGAGCGTCCGTATTCAAACCCTCCGGGTCAAGACAAACTGCGGCATCGGGACAGACGTCGACACAGGAACTGCACAGCGTGCACGGTTCCTGAGAGACCTTGGGCAATGCTGCACCGACAATACCGATATCGGCAATCTGGGGGCGGGAACAGGCATTGGGGCAATCCGCCACCACAATTCTAAATTCGTGGTGGAATTTTAAATCACCCTTAACATTCTGTTTTAAAAATGCCAGCAGATCTGCCTGTTGAACAATCTTTTCAATGTCGCCGGTCAGCCGGGTGCTGCCAAAGGCCGTGTTGGGACACCCGTTCCCCCCAAAGCAGGTGGACAGATCATAACCTTTGATCTCTTTTTCCATCCCGCCTTTGGAGAGAAATTTTTGTTTGAGCTGATTCACATCGGATAACGTGATGCGATCCCGGCCTTTTTTTTCAACAAAGGCTTCAACCTTTTTTCTGACTCTTTTCCGGACAAAAAAAGGAACCTTTTGAATGGCCTGGTCCGCTTCTTTGGACCATTTCATGAAAGGATCTCTCCCCGGGCACTCACCACCACCTCTTCAAATGGAATATCAGCGGCAGATCTTTCCAGCGCCTTTTTCACGATCATGGGAAGCGCCGAACAACAAGGCACTTCCATGACGACCGAGGTAATGCTCTTAATACCGGAAACGGCAAATACCCGGGCCAGTTTTTCAATATTCTCCTCGGCATTGTCAAACTTGGGACAACCGATCATCACGGCTTTGCCTGCCAGAAAGTCGGCATGAAAGTTCGGATACGCCACCGGAACACAATCCGCTGCAATCAAGAGGTCGGCATTTTTTAAGAACGGGGCTCCCGGCGGTACCAGCCGGATCTGAACCGGCCAGTGACCCAGGGCGGAATGACCCTTCCCCGCCTTCATTACCGGCTGGTTGGAACAGCCGCACAGATCTTGTTCCCCTGCTGCTGCCATGGGAAACGTTTTCATGGCTGCGGAAGGACAGCCGCCGGCCGGCCGGGCATCCGGTTTTTTTGCCTTTTGTGCCGACTGCTTTTTAAGCAGTTCTTCAACTGCGGCTTCGTCAAAATCATCTGCTTCTCTCTCGATAATCTTCAAAGCATCTTCAGGGCAGTCCCCAATACAGGCACCCAGTCCGTCACAGTATTTATCCGCGATCACCTTTGCTATTCCGTCAACAATTTCAATCGCACCTTCGGCACAGGCAACCACGCAATTACCACACCCGTTGCAGCGTTCTTCATCAATTTCAATTATCTTTCTCATGACTTTCATGGCATCTTCTCCTTGTTCTGTCTCCCGGTTCAAACCTGGTATCTTGATTACCCGGGCACGGGTAAGTCTTTTTTTATTTAAGCCCTGGTCTTTCCATTAAAACCTGCTTTGCCAGTTCATTACCGGCAGCAGTCAAAAAGATGGTATCTATTTTGGCGGAAAATTCATCCGGACCCAGTCCCTCTTTTTCTTCGCAAGCAGCCATATAGGCCAGGGTGTCTGCATCGTGTACCACTTTTTTATCCAGACTGTCTGTTTTTTCCGGCCGGTCGTGAGAGCCGACAATTTCCAGTATTTCGTCAATCAACTCCTGCCTGGCCCCCAGTCTTTCCATGAGTTCACCGGCCACTTTGGCACTCTCCTGCCTGATCACCCCGGGCGCATCTGACTGATGGGTTTCAAGGGCATTTTTTATGCCGATATTGTACAGGTAAGCGGCACAAAGCACCACAGGCAGGCTGGCGCGTTCTTTTTTGACAATTTTTTCAGCATAACCGGCCGCCTTTGCCGCATGGCCGATCCGTTTGAAATCGGTTCCCATATACTTTTTCATTTCAACGGCAACCCGGTCTTTCAGCAAATCTTCCCGGGCAGCCACAAATTCTTCGGGTAAGGTTCCCAGACATTGTTCTGCAAACTTGCAATAGGATGCACAGCCGAAATCCATCTTGGGATTGACGATTTTTTTCTGACAATGACCGCACCGCCGGGTGGCATCATCTTTGAAAAACTCCATGGGATGGTCACACTCGGGACATGCGGTTTCAAAAATGGCATCGGCATTCCAGTATTGTGTATCCTGTCCGGGACATTTCATTGCTTATCTCCTGTTAAACCCGATGAATTCGAAAACTTTCACCACGTTAAGGGTTTGGCAGCCGGCGCATGGCCCATCCATGCACCGGCCAAGGGTGGTCTTACCCTGTTTATTATTTACCGGCCATCATTGCGGCAACATCTGTATCCGGATCGGTAATGGGTTTAATATTAAAGTTTTCAACCAGCACCTTGAGGACGTTGGGAGAAACAAATGCCGGCAGTGTGGGCCCCAGGCGGATCCCTTTCACACCCAGATGGAGCAGTGCCAGAAATACGGCACAGGCCTTCTGCTCATACCAGCCGATGTCAAAGGAAAGGGGCAGGTCATTGATATCTTCCAGCCCAAAGACTTCCTTGAGTTTGAGCGCAATCACGGCCAAAGAGTAACTGTCGTTACACTGTCCGGCATCCAGAACTCTCGGGATACCGCCGATATCACCCAGATCCAGTTTATTATACCTGTATTTTGCACAACCGGCTGTCAGGATTACCGCATCATTGGGCAATTTTTCAGCCACCTGTGTAAAATAGTCCCTGTTTTTATGCCGGCCGTCACAGCCCGCCATAACAACAAATCGTTTGATGGCGCCGGATTTAACCGCATCAACCACCTTGTCGGCCAGTGCCAGCACCTGGGTGTGGGCAAATCCGCCGACAATGGTTCCGGTTTCAAGTTCGGTGGGAGCACTGCAGGATTTGGCCATCTCTACAATCCCGGAAAAGTCTTTTTCCCCGCCGTTGGTCCTTTGTGCAATATGGGTGGCTCCGGGATAGGAAGTCACACCGGTTGTAAACAGGCGGTCTGCATAGGTGGATTTGCTTTTGACGGGGACAATACAGTTGGTGGTCATGAGGATCGGACCGTTAAAGGCTTCAAAATCATCATTCTGATGCCACCAGGAGCCGCCATAGTTCCCTTTGAGGTGGTCATATTTTTTGAATGCCGGATAGTAGTTGGCCGGCAGCATTTCACCATGGGTGTATACATCCACCCCCGTACCCTGGGTCTGTTTTAAAAGCTCTTCCATATCTTTAAGATCGTGGCCTGAAATCAATATTCCCGGATTGCTTCCCACACCGATATTTACCTCGGACAGTTCCGGGTTGCCGTATGCACCGGTATTGGCACTGTCAAGGGTTGCCATGGTGGTCACGGATATTTCTCCGGCCTTTAGAACAAGACCGACCATGTCGTCAACAGAGAGATCTTTTGTGGTGGACGCAAGGGCGTCATAGGCAAAATTAAAAATATCGTCATTGGTCGCCCCTAAAACGGCTGCATGATCTGCATAGGCGGCAATCCCTTTCAGACCGATAATCAAAAGCTCCCGAAGGGACCTGACATCTTCGTTTTCCGTGGCCATGATTCCCACACCCTGGGCAGCGCTTTTATAAGATGCGGTATCATCTGAGTACCAGGTGGCGCAGGCAGGCAGGTCTGTGTCGATTTTATCCTTTACGGCGTCAAACAGGTCTTTTTTAACTTTCTGGGCGTTTTGAATCCATTCCGTCACATTTTCTTCATTAAAATTGGTATTGGTAACCGTGGTAAAAAGCGCCTGATTAACAAAGATACCCACGTCCTGGGGCACGGTTAAACCTGCCGCCCGGGCCCGGCTTGCAATCACGCCGATGCCTTTAAGGTTGTCGATCAGAAGGTCCTGCAGATTGGCCGTGGCATTTTCTTTTCCACAGACCCCTTTTACGGTGCAGCCTTCATTTTTTGCCGCTTCCTGACATTGAAAACAAAACATCTTTTTTCTCCTTCATATATGTGGGTTAACAAACAATGAACAGGTTTTGCTCTTTTTCTTTACATCCGAGTATGAACTTAATATAAAAAAACAGATCAATCCTTGACCTGGATCAAGTAATTAATAATTAATAGAAAAGATTGATTTTTTTGTTCGAAGCGATCTCAATACGGTTTCCGGTCCGGTTCGGATAAGAAAATTTAATTCAGGAAATGTTATGAGAGAACACCGGATATCAATGGAGAATCATACGTTATTAATCGATTAAAAACAATCCCCCTGTTTGCCGGTTTGTGCGATGAACATCTCGAAAAGATAGAAGATATCGCATCAACCCTTGAGTTTAAATCCCGGGAAATCATCTTTCACGAAGGAGACAAAGGGGATGGGTTTTACATGGTGGAAAAAGGGAAGATAAAAGTCTTCAAGCTCTCCTTTGAAGGCAAGGAACAGATCCTTCATATCTATGGCCCAGGTCACCTGTTTGGTGAGGTGCCGGCGTTTTCCGGAAAAAATTTTCCCGCCTCTTCCATGGCCCTTGAAAAGACCCGGATCATTTTCCTGCCCCGGGATAAGTTCGTCCGTTTGATTACCGATACCCCCGGGCTTTCCATGAATCTTCTGGCAGACCTGTCCATGCGGCTTCGCGAGTTTACCGTTCAAATTGAAAATCTAAGCCTGAAAGAGGTACCGGCACGATTGGCAGCCTATATTCTCACGCTTTCAAACGAACAGAAAAACAGCGATAAGGTGGTTTTACCGATCTCCAAAGCCCAATTGTCCAACCTCATCGGTACCACCCCGGAAACCGTATCCCGGATATTTAAAAAAATGATGGCAGCGGCCCTGATTGATGTTCAGACCAAAACCATTATCATTAAAGATATGGACGGGCTGACGGACCTGTCGGTATCGGGCAGTCTCTCCTGATACCGGCGGGATATGCCATTTCCCCCAATTCCTGCAACGGCCGGATTTATTGATATAGATTAATCTTTTCTGTTTTGGTATAAAAACCAACCCGTTGATATGAATAATATAGACAGTTGAGGAACCGAATATGCAAATATACACCTACCCCTCGGACCCGGCAGAAAAACGGGTCAAACAGACCATTGAAAGAGGCCTGGGATTTACCCGGGAAGACCATGACGCCGTGGAAGCCTATCTTGCCGATGTAAAGGAAAGAGGTGATAAAGCCCTTGTTGAATACACCCGAAAATTCGATTCAGACCGGGTAACGGCAGCCACCTTAAAGGTGACACCGGAAGAGATGGAAGCGGCTTTGACCCGTGTGGATGCGGATTTTACGGCAGCCCTGGACCGATCCGCATCCCAGCTGGAGTATTACCATGCCAAACAGCGGGAAAACTCCTGGATCGATACCCCCAGGAACGGGGTCATGGTCGGTCAGATCGTTAAACCCGTCAGCGCTGCCGGTATCTATGCACCCGGTGCCAAAGGCGGGAAGACCCCCCTGGTCTCATCCGTACTCATGGGTGGAATTCCGGCCAGGGTGGCCGGGGTTAAACACATCTCTTTAATGACCCCGCCCATGGAAGACGGAACAATCAATCCGTACATGCTGGCTGCCGCCCATAAAGTGGGTATTTCATCGGTTTTCAAGGCAGGTTCGGCCTGGGCCATTGCCGCCCTTGCCTATGGAACCGAAACCGTGCCCCGTGTGGATGTCATTGTCGGTCCGGGAAATATATATGTTACCCTGGCCAAAAAAATCGTGTCCGGAACCGTGGGTATCGACATGATCGCAGGGCCTTCCGAAATCCTGATCATAGCTGATAAAACAGCCAATCCGGAGTTTCTGGCCGCCGACCTTCTTTCCCAGGCAGAGCACGATATCATGGCCTCATCCATTCTTGTCACCGATTCCAAAGAGATTGCCGAACAAACGGCAGCGGCGGTCAAAAGCCAGTTGGCACACCTGCCCAGAAAAGAGATTGCCCGACAATCTATTGAGCAGTTCGGGTCGATCATGGTGGTTCCGGATATTGAAACCGGTATTGAATTGTCCAACCGGCTGGCCCCGGAACACCTTGAACTCATTGTGGACCAGCCCTTTGACTATATCGACCGGATTCAGAACGCCGGTGCCCTGTTCCTCGGCGCTTACACTCCCGAACCCATGGGCGATTATATTGCAGGTCCCAATCATGTATTGCCCACAGCCGGAACCGCCCGGTTTTCATCTGCCTTGAGCGTTGAAAACTTTACCAAAAAAACCAGCCTGATCCACTACGCTAAAGCCGCGTTTGACAAAGAGGCAGACGACGTGATCCGGCTGGCCGAAACAGAGGGGCTGGGGGCTCACGCCAATTCGGTGCGGATCAGAAAACAGGGCTGAAAATTTTCTCCGATTACCCCGGTAATTCAATGGCATTTTTAGAATAGATTCAAATGACTCAAGATGCTGTCAATTACCGGCTCCGGATTTTCCCATAAAAGGGCGTGCCCGACATTCCGGACCAGTTTAACGGAAGAATTTGGGATCTGCGAAGATATGATCTGCCCGTGGGCCGGTGGCAGGATTTGATCCTGTTCTCCCCATATAACAAGGGTGGGGCAGACGATCCGGTTCAATAAGGGTTCCGGTGAGGTATAGGATTTCAGCAGTTTGTTGACAGCTCTCAAATATGCTCCTGCATTTTTTCGGCAGTTTTCTGCATAAATGTCCAGCAGGAAACCGGGAATGGGCGGCGGGGAATGAAAGAGACGGGACAGAAACTGTTCTGCCGTTTTTCGGTTTGACGGAACCGTGAAAACAAAATCCGGAATCTCCATCTTTACGGCAACAGGATTGATTAAAATCAGGCTTTTCACCTTTTGGGGGTGCGCAAGTGTGTAAGTTATGGCCACCCAGCCGCCCAGGCTGTATCCGACTAAATGGAACTCCCTAATTCCCAGAGTATCTGCAAGATCATCCAACCGATCTGTTTCAACTGAAAGCTGATAATCCTGCCGCAGTATCCGGGAATATTCAGCATATAGCATCTGCGGTGCAATGACATGAAAGTCATTTTTAAAACCGGGAAAAAATTTCAGCCAGGTTGCAGCGGCATCTGCACCAAAACCGTGGAGGAGAACCACAGGGGTGTCGGTATTTTGATGGCTTTCATAGATGGGGATACGGTATTTTTCTCCCTCTAGGGTCCGGTAATCCACCCCTTGGATTTTCAGCCCCAGCTGAAACGACTGATAAAGGACGGACAGGGGACTGCCGCCCTGGAAAATGAGATATCCAGCCAACATTGCCAAAGCAGTTGCGGTACCCAATCCACAATAAATAAACAGTAAAAGCCCCCTGTTTTTCCGCCCGCCGTCTTTATTCATTAAAATTCAATTGTCCCTCAATGCCTGGGAAGGCTCTTTGGATGCGGCCCGCCAGGCCGGAACCAGGCTGGACAGCACAGCCGTTACAAACAGGACAGCCAGAGATTTGAAGATGGATTCCCCGTAAAACCGGAATTCCCAGTGCCGGTATCCGGAAATCAGCCTGGGCAGCGGTTCCAGAAGTTCCAGTGTCAGAAAATACCCCCCGACAATCCCGGTTATCCCGCCGGAAAAAATCAGGAGAATTCCCTCCGTGAGAAACAGGACCATGATTCTCAGCTTTGAAGCCCCCAAAGCCATGCGCAGCCCGATTTCCCTTACCCGTTCGTTTGCAGCCACAATCATGATGTTTGAACATCCGATACAGGCCACCAGCAGGGTAAGCAGGGAGATTGATTTGATCAGCCAGTCAATAGTCTCAATCATTTTTGTCTGTTTTTCAATGATCTCTTTCTGAAGAAACCCGGAGAATTGATCGGTCCGGTGTATGCGATTCAGGGTGCGGTTGGCCTTTTCAAGTGCCGCTTCTGCATGCTCCAGGCTTTTTACCCGGCAGACCAAT
>JANQML010000278.1 GCA_028280105.1 Desulfobacula sp.
TAAAACAAACAGGCTGTCCCCGTCAAAGGGCGAATGGACCGGCCGGATGGCCCTCGCCAGGCCATCCTGTGCCATGATTGCCACCCGCCGGGCCTGGGATTTGGTCAGGCAGGCATCCGTGGCATCCATGGCACAGGATGGCCTGGCGAGGGCCATCCGGCCGGTCCATTCGCCCTTTGACGGGGACAGCCTGTTTGTTTTATCCACCGGCCGGTGCCCGCTTCCCGATCCGGTGGTCAGTCTTGCAAAGCTGGGGATGCTGGCGGCGGACTGTGTTGCAAGGGCCATTGCCCGCGGGGTTTACCAGGCAGAGAGCCTGGGCGGTTGGGTCAGTTACCGGGATCGATATGAGAATTAAAATGCCATATAAAAAGGAAAACACCATGCATACACGGAGTATACTTTTTTTATTCATTGTTTTAGCCCTGGTCATGTCGGCCGGGGTGCCGTCTGCCTGGACAGCCAGAGAGAGCCTGACGCTGGGAACGGTATTGGAGCCGCCCCATCTGGATCCCACGGCAGGTGCGGCAGCCGCCATTGATGAGGTGGTCTATGCCAACATTTTTCAGGGGTTGACCCGGATTGACGAAACCGGTGCCGTCAAACCGTCCCTGGCCGTTAAATGGACGGTTTCCGAGGATCAGAAGACCTATACATTCCATCTGAAAAAAGAGGTCACCTTTCATGACGGGGCATCTTTTGAAGCGGATGACGTGGTTTTTTCCCTGAACCGGGCCCGGGCAGATGACAGTGTGAATGCCCAAAAGGCCCTGTTTAAACCCATTGAATCCGTCCGGGCCCAAGGTTCCCATACGGTTGTTGTCACACTCAAACAGCCCACGGGCGGTTTTTTGTTCAACATGGGCTGGGGAGATGCCGTTATCGTGGACCCGGCCAGTGCGGAAAAAAACAAGAGCCGGCCCGTGGGCACCGGTCCGTTTAAGTTTTCCAAATGGGTCAAAGGGGACCGGATCGTTATGGTTAGAAACGATGCCTACCAGGGAACCCCTGCCAGATTAAAAACAGCGACCATCAAAATTATCCCGGATCCGGCAGCCGCTGTCTCGGCCCTGATGGCAGGGGATATAGACGGTTTTCCCAATTTGCCCGCCCCGGAGAGCCTCTCCCGGTTTGAAAATGATCCCCGGTTTAAGGTGGTGATCGGCACCACCGAAGGAGAGACCATTCTTTCCACCAACAATCAGCGCGGACCCTTTAAAAAGCTGAAGGTCCGGCAGGCCATTGCCCATGCCATCGACCGCAGGGCGATTATCGACGGTGCCATGTTCGGATACGGCACGCCCATCGGCAGCCATTTTGCCCCGCATCATCCCGCCTATATCGATCTGGTCGGCACCTATCCCCATGATGTGGAAAAGGCAAAACAACTCCTTGTGGAGGCGGGGTATCCCGACGGCATAACCGGAGTTCTCAAATTGCCGCCACCCAGTTATGCCCGCCGGGGGGGAGAAATTGTCGCCTCCCAGCTAAGAAAGATCGGTATCGATCTTGAGATTGTCCCGGTGGAATGGGCCCAGTGGCTGGACCAGGTCTTTAAAAACCGGGATTATGATCTGACCGTCGTCTCCCACACCGAACCCATGGATATCGGTATCTATGCCAGAAAAGATTACTATTTTGCCTATGACAACCCTGAATTTCAATCGCTGATGGCCGCACTGGATGCCACCGTTGAAACAGATGCCCGGTATGATATTCTCAAACAGGCCCAGAAAATGATTGCAGGCGACTGTGTGAACGGGTATATGTTTCAGCTTGCCAAACACGGGGTGTGGGATAAAAAGATCCGCGGATTGTGGGAAAACAGTCCGGTTCAGGCCAATGACCTGACCCGGGTATACTGGGCCGAGTAACAGGTATCCGGTCAATCACCACACCCCATAACAACGGCAATGGACCGGAACGGTTCATCAGAGGACGAAGATGCGGATTTTCCTGGTAAAAAGACTGGCTGCCCTGATGGTCACCCTGGTTGCCGCCACAGGGGTTGTTTTCGTTGTTTTGGAAATCCTGCCCGGTGACCCGGCAGCCGTGATGCTGGGGGTGAACGCGGAAGCGGAAACACTGGCCGCACTTCGGCAGGAGATGGGGCTGGACCGTCCGGCCTGGGTCCGCTATTCCCAGTGGGTGGGGGATCTCATGACAGGAAACCTGGGAACCAGCTACACCTATGACGTGCCCGTATCAGAACTGGTTGTTGACCGGATCTCAGTGAGCTTTCCCCTGGCGTTGATGGCCATGACCCTGTCAACGGTTATCGGTATTCCCCTTGGGGTTCTGGCGGCTGCCAACCATAACCGGCCCATGGATTTCTTGACCATGGGGTTTTCCCA
Organism: Desulfobacula sp.; assembly: GCA_028280105.1. GTDB lineage: Bacteria > Desulfobacterota > Desulfobacteria > Desulfobacterales > Desulfobacteraceae > Desulfobacula. The sequence continues at coordinate 2,355 of JANQML010000278.1, forward strand.
GATCGGCATAGCCGTTCCCAACTTCTGGTTTGCCATGCTGCTGACCCTTGTTTTTTCAGTCACCTTTCGAATCCTGCCGGCTGGGGGATTTGCCGGCTGGGAGTCGGGGATGGCTGCGGCCCTTAAATCCCTTTTACTGCCCACCGTTGCCCTTGCCCTGCCCCAGGCCGCCATCCTGGCCCGGGTGACCCGTTCTGCATTTCTTGATGTGTTAAAAGAGGACTATATCCGCACTGCCAGGGCCAAGGGCGGCGATCGCCAAAGAATCGTGTGGCACCATGCCCTGCGCAATTCCCTGATACCGGTGGTGACCATTATGGGGCTGCAGTTCTCTTTTTTGCTGGCCGGTACCATTATCATTGAAAATGTCTTTTACCTGCCCGGCATCGGCCGGTTGATCTTTCAGGCCATCTCCCAGAGAGATCTGATCGTGGTTAAAAACCTGGTGATTTTACTGGCGGCATCGATTGTCGTGATCAATTTTTTTGTGGATTTGCTCTATGCACTCATTGATCCCCGATTGCGGGGGGGCGGCAATGGTTAGGGCGTGGGCCGAGATCCTGGACCATGGATCAAAAAACAGAAGCTTTGTCATCGGCGGAATGATCTCCCTGGTCTTTTTTTTCATTGCGTTTCTCTCCTATTTCTGGACCCCTTACCCGGTTGAAGAGATCAACATCAGTGAAAAACTGCTCATGCCTGGTGCAAAATACCTGCTGGGAACCGATCATTTCGGCAGGGACATCTTATCGATGTTGATTGCCGGGGCCCGGAATTCGGTTATTGTCGCCTTTGTTGCCATCGGCATCGGCATGGGGTGCGGGGTGCCCCTGGGGTTGATGGCCGCGGCCCGCAGCGGATGGGTTGACGAGTTGATCATGCGGTTCAATGATTTTACCTTTGCATTTCCCTCCCTTATTTCCGCCATTATGATAACGGCTCTCCTCGGACCCGGGGCAGTCAACTCAATGATTGCCATCGGCATATTCAATATACCGGTGTTTGCCAGGGTGGCAAGAGGGGCGGCACTCAGCATCTGGAAACGGGAATTTATCCTAGCGGCCAGGAGCGCGGGCAAAGGACGGTTTCGAATCTCATGGGAGCATGTCCTGCCGAACATCGCCGGCATGCTCATTGTCCAGGCCACCATTCAGTTTGCATTGGGGATCCTGGCAGAGGCCGGTCTGAGCTATCTGGGACTGGGGACCCAGCCCCCCATGGCCAGCTGGGGAAAGATGCTGAACGAGGCCCAGACCTTTATGCACGTTGCACCGCAACTGGCCGTTTACCCCGGGATGGCCATTGCTTTGACGGTGATGGGGTTGAATCTGTTCGGAGACGGTTTAAGAGATGTGCTTGATCCCAAATTGAGGCGGAGCCGGTAACCCATGACCGTTTTACAGGTAGACGATCTTTCGGTCACCCTGCATACCCCCAATGGCTCCCTTGAGGTCATCAACCGTCTCTCTTTTTCAATGGCGGACGGGGAAAAACTGGGAATCGTAGGGGAATCGGGCTGTGGAAAGTCTGTTGCAGTTCTGGCCCTGATGCGGCTGCTGCCCCCGGATTCAACTGTTCGCGGGAAAGTCCTTTTGGAGGGCCGGGATATATTGGCCCTTACGGAAAAAGAGATCTGCCAAATCCGCGGGAACCGGATCGGGATGATTTTCCAGGAACCCATGACCGCATTAAACCCGGTCAAGCAGATCGGTTCCCAGATTTCGGAGAGTCTCTATCTCCACCTGGATCTGAACCGTAAACAGCGGCAGGACCGGGTGATTGATCTGATGGACCAGGTGGGGCTTCCGGTCAACCGGTTTCCTTTGGACCTTTATCCCCATCAGCTTTCAGGGGGACAGCGCCAGCGGGTGATGATCGCCATGGCCATTGCCTGCAACCCCGGCATTTTGATCGCTGACGAGCCGACGACCGCCTTGGATGTAACCGTACAGGAACAGATCCTGAATTTGATCCAGGACCTGGCGGATTCACTGGGCATGGCCCTGATACTGATCAGCCATGATTTGGGGGTGATTGCCCGGACCGCACAGACGGTGATGGTGATGTATACCGGGGGCATTGTTGAAAAAGGGCCCACCGCAGACGTGTTTCAGAATATGATGCATCCGTATACCTACGGCCTTTTTTCAGCCATTCCCCATGCCGGTTCTTCAATGGTCTCCGGCCGGAAACGGCTGAACAGCATCCCGGGGCAGGTGCCTGAACTCCATTTGCGGCCCAGGGGATGTCCGTTTGCCGACCGGTGCTTTAAGGCCGGGCCGGCATGTAACAAAAAGGCCCCTGAAGCCACAACCATTAGTGAGGATCACCAGGTCTGGTGTTATCATCCCCTCACCCAGAAAGATAAAATAGGGAAGATAGAATCGGGATGATAAAATGAGACGGTACAATAAGGCAGATATGCAATGACACAGCCCCTGGTAAAAATAATCGATGTTCATAAAGACTATCCCCTTCCCAGGAAATATCTGTTTAAAAAGGCACCGGTTTTCCCGGCCCTGAAGGGGATCTCCCTGGACATTGAACCGGGAACCAGTTTCGGTATCGTGGGAGAATCCGGCTGCGGAAAATCCACCCTGGCCAGAATCGTTATGGCGCTTGACCCGCCCACCCGGGGGACGGTTCTCTTTAACGGCCAGAACCTCTTTGAATTGGAAACCCGTGAATTGAACGGGTTGCGGCGAAATTTCCAGATGGTTTTCCAGGATCCGTACGGTTCGTTGAACCCGAGGCAGACCATTCTGGACATCGTTGCCGAACCCCTGAACACCCTGGATGAGAAACTATCCCCTGCCCAAAAAAAGGAACAGGTCTGCCGGATACTGGCCGAGGTCGGTTTAAATGAAACCGATATCCAAAAATTCCCCCATGAGTTTTCCGGCGGGCAGCGTCAGCGGATTGCCATTGCCCGGGCATTGATCACCCGCCCGTCCCTGATTGTGGCAGACGAGCCTGTTTCCGCCCTGGATGTCTCGATCCAGGCCCAGGTATTGAATTTGATGATGGACCTCCAGGAGCGGTACCATCTGACCTATCTCTTCATCAGCCATGATCTGAGTGTGGTGGAGTATATGACGGACCGGGTCGCCGTGATTTATCTGGGCCAGGTTGTCGAGCAGGGCCGGACCCGGGATCTGTTTCAAAACCCGCTTCACCCCTATACCCAGGCCCTGCTGAGGGCGGTGCCGGATCTGAACCCGTTGAATCAACAGAACCCCAATCCGCCCGTTACGCATGAATTTGAGACTTCCGCCCGGGGCTGCCCCTTTGTCGACCGGTGTTACAAAGCCACCCGGCATTGCGTCGAGAACATGCCGAAACTCCGTGAATACGGGGATCAGTTGGCGGCATGTTTTCATGTCCGGTAACCCGGAAAGATTCAGAGTATAGGTTAAACCGTTATTCTGATCTTTGATTCAATTTTTTCCTGCATAGAGTGGAATTTGTGCCCGTTTCTTACTTTACATTTACGGAAGTCGCTGATATTGAAGATATATTCCGGTTTTCTATGATTTTCTAACTGGATAACAATACAATTTTCATAATGAACAGAATCACACATTAATTTGTTCCTGGCGCCTTGCGCCGGAACAAGGAACTGGACCGGCGCCGCCTTGAATCAGAAAAGGGAAAAATCATTGTTACAAGGATTTTTCAAGAGTCAGGATACTTAACCCTACAACGTTACTTAAGTGTGTTGATCAATCTCTCACATGCGCCTCTTCCGGTGTGAAAGATAGGCCCGGTGGTTTCTGGCCTGGATCCAAGCGATCTGTTCAAGCAAGGTCGAAAAGGTCTGCCGCTTCATGGGCAGAACAACTCTGATCAGGACCCTAAGCTGCGACAGTGTAATAGATGGTGCTTTTTTTTTCCCAACCTGATTTTCAGGTGCCAAAGAAAAAAATGTGCCAGCATGCATGTTAGTGCCAGCATGCATGTTAGCATATGGTGCTGCCACCCTTTAAACTTACGCACTTCGTAATGGTCCATACCCAGCTCAGTTTTGGCCTCTTCAAAACACTGCTCAATGGTCCAACGCAGACCGCTTAGCCAGATGAGTGTTTTCAATCGTGTGCTTGATGAGGCATTGCTTATGAAATAACTGTATTGGGGATCATCGTCAAGGGTGCGACGGACCAAAAGCCAAACGGTTTTTTTGCGGAAGGCCGGCGGCCGACAGGTTCACCTTCCGGCGGGTGTTCTCATATACAATGGGCCCTTTGGTGCCTTCAGACACCTGTCGCCGATACCAAAAATAGTCGTTGATGTTTCGGGCGATCTCTTCCACGGTCAAAGACTTGCTGTCAGGATTGACCAAAACGGTTTTGGTCTTATTTTTGCCGCCCCAGCGGTATGACTTTTTAATGGTCATAGGTCGTTTCAGCCAACATCGGGTATCTTTGGGGATCGATACAAAGTACGTTTTGTCCGGTAATTTTTCAACAGCCTGGATAAACTCAGGGCTGATTCCGTAAATCGAATCGGCGAGCACATATTTAAAGGGCAACACATCTTCTGTGTTGAGCACCTGAAGCATTTCTATTGTGCCGTGTGGTTGGTAGCATGACCTATCTCCTTATCTAAAAGGTTGTTTCGCAGTATGAGAGGTCATGACGTATTTTTCAATCTCAATAATTATAAGTTGCGTTATAGGGTTAATAATGTCCAAAAATTCATAGATAAGATGCAGTCGAGATTCCCAGAGTTAAGCTATTTTGTTTCAATCTGTATCAAAAACGTAGAGAGTTTGAGAAATAGCTCAAGAGTGTGGCCCTGAGCTATGTTTTGGTATTGGGATTATTTCTGCCTGGCGATTTGCAGGCGAGTTTCAAAATATTTTATTCCGGCTTCGAGTTCATCGGGGTCAATTTTTTCAAGCTCGACAGCAAGGAGATTTAGACGGTGTCCTTTTTCCTGATTGCTGAATTCATTGATTTTTTTGTGCAATCTGACATTGTCGCTATCTCCATAATTGACAATGGTTTCCCTGGATTGTTTCTGCCTTATGCGCTTTAGAACCTGATCGGTTAATTCATCTATAGTTCCAGACGATCCATTGGCGGTTTTTTTGCGTTCCTGATCTATGATATCAGAATAATCAACATTTAGGACATCGCAAATTTTAAGCCGCAGGGATAAACCCAAACCTTTTGATTTGTCCGTGATATAGCCGGATATCGTTGAGGGGTGGACGTCCACCTTTTCTGCTAATTTTTTGCCGGTTATCCGGTTATCAACCTTAATCGCTTTTTTTAGCCAGCGTGTGAATATGGCTTTATCATCATCTTTCTCCATGTTTTTTATATAATTTTTTACATAACAAACTGTCAATTTATATTATCTCCAATCAGTTTAGGTATTTGGCTGTTATGTTGCCATTAATCTCCAATTAAGTGGTAAATATGTTGAAATCTCCAATTAAATGGTATAAATATGTAAAATATGGCAGCCATGGTGAAGAAATGATCATGGCTTTGAGGTTGATAAATTTTTCGATAACCACAATCATAAAAGGAGGGAAATTCATTATTCGTAAGAGGCTTTATTAAGTTCAATTCAATTGACGTGATTTTAACGGCTTGAAACTATTATTATAAGGATAATAAAAATGGTTTTTAGATTGGTTTTTCTTACGGTTTTATTTTTGTTTAAAAGCTCTGTATTATTCGCCTTGCCGATTTCGGCGCAATACAGGGTAGGTGTTCGACTTTTAGATTATAATTCAGAAAATTATCACATAGATTTTTTTGAGCAAACGTACGCTGATGCATCACTTGATTCAAATGGCATAGCTCGCGTATACGGAAATCTAAAAAATGGAACAGTTGGATCATATGCTGCAGGCGACGATGCTACAGGCGACCATGGTATCGGATCGATTGTCAGTATATTTGATATAGGCGAGTACCTCTGTTTTTGTAAGAGAATTCTCCCAATTGAAATAAAAAAGCCATTTTTATACTCTCCCCTTATAAGTTAGAGTGGGTTTTAGTGTTCGAGATAACAACCAACAAAGAGGAGGGGCGTATGAAAGTAAGACATCTATTAATCATGGGGTTTATCGCTGTTGTGGCCATGGCATTCTGTCAGCCGGCATTTGCCAAAACAAGAATCGTTTTCGGC
>JANQML010000281.1 GCA_028280105.1 Desulfobacula sp.
CAATGGCGCCGTCACTGTGGAACATGATTTTGGCGTCTGTCAGGCTTTTGATATGATCATTCAATGCCTTGAATTTGGGTTTTATCTGTTCTCTGAACATACCCGGCGACATCAGAAGTGATCCCTGGGTTCCCAGGTCATCCGTGATATAGATAATCTGTACGTATTTTCCCACAATATTCAGATAATTGGAATACATCCGGCAGAACAGATCCAGCACCTTGTCCAGCAATGCCGCTGCATACGCTTTGTTCATGGCAAGATCCATGAAAAAGTTCTCATATCCCCGGGTCCACAGACAGGTCTGGAGAATCCCGCCTTTGATGCCGTCGGCGCCCACGACGAAATCGGTGTTTTCATAGAGGTCCTTGGCCTGTTTTTCAAATCCCTCAAACATGGCCGGGTCATCCGGGTCCGGCCAGGGATGGGCTTCCAGTTCTTCTATCGTCCCCTCTTTCAGCGGGGTCTCCACCATGGCATAGTAATCCTCCATTCTGGCAAATGTGGTTCCCCACATATCGACATACCCCTCCCGCTGTTCTGTCTGAAAGGGCTTAACACCTACCCAATGGGGAACCAGCCATCTAAAATCAATGTCAAACATCTGCAGCAGTTTTTCATCCGGAACAACGGTCTGCCCCATCATGTCCAGGATCGTATTGTGGTTTTTCATCCACTCCGGCTGCCCCAGAAACTCATATAATTTTTGATATTCAAACTTGTGAAGAGAGCCCACCTGCTTTCCCATATCAAGGGGAACCCGGTCCGGCTGCCGGTGATTCATCGCGGCAAAAAAGCGCTCTCTGGGTGTCATCTGTGTTGCCATTTCAAAGCCTTTCCTAATTATGGCCGCCCTTTTCAAAGCAACAGCTCGTTGCTTTGAAGCGGCACCCGTATTTTATCGAAACACCACGGGTGTGATATTTGTCATTTTACAGAACTGAACCAGCTCTTCCACATAATGCCCTGCCACTCCGGAAATGTGGTTGGAACCGAATTCTTCAATGATCTCGTCCAGATCAGCCGTCACTTTAACAAATGCCGTGGGCAGTTGATGGGGCCCCCGGGCCTCGATAAAGGCGGCCTGTTTTTCCTTTGAAAGTTCGATGGCATCCCCCGGAATGATAGCCATGCGATAGTCTCCATCCCACCGGTAGAGCCGTGCCAGGGTGACCGGGCCTTTGGCCGCGGTAAAGTAGACACTGGACCCGCCTGCCGGGCGGACGGACGGACGGATTTCAATCTGCTCCAGATTTTTTTCAGCCGTGTCGGACCGGCCGGCAAACCAGGCGCACATGGCACCGCAGTTGGGCAGATAAAGCACATTGTCATCATGATCCATGTGGCTTAAATCGACAAACAGCGGCGGATTTCCGCCGGAAACGTATTTTAAGATTTCCATGGACAAAGCACCGTCACCGTCGGCCTCACAGGCCATGGAAACCGGTTTTTTATTGCCGTTGGAATCAAAGGTACTGGGGAGGAAGGCTGCGGACAGGCACTGGGGAATGTAATTGTTGGTCAGATCCGGCATACATTTGATGGCCACAAATCCCAGGTTTTTCTCCTCTATGATATCCTTTGTCGCCAGATAACACTGGACCTGGTAGGCGAGCTTTTCCTTTGTTAATGCGCTGCCGTCATACAGGACCTTTTTCGTCTTCTCCTCCAGCCAGTCCACCATGGCCTGGGTGCGGTCCTCATCAACGGAATCCGCTCTTCTGATAATTTCCAGCTGATCAATGTGCTCAACATCGATTTTAAACATCTTCCGCCACTGCATCGGGTCAAAGGAGCCCGTGTCAATGCCCAGAGACCGGCCGCCGAAAAACCCGAATACCTCGCCCTCAAGTGCGGATACGGTTGATGCCGCTCTCAGATACGGCATGAGCTTTTGCGTCATAGCCGGGGTATTGAAATTTTCCCGGATTCTCAAATGCGTTTTCCCGATCTGCTGCAAGGCGCCGCCGGCGCCCAGAAACCCGACCATGCCATGGGTGGCCGCGCTTTTGCTGGTAATGATCACAACCGGTTTATCCAGTCTCTGGATACCGTGAACCACCAGATTCGGGGATGTCCAGCAGGGAATATGGACAATGAGAACATCTATCTTTTCCCGGGCCAGCCGATCGGCCTGGGCATTGATCTGTTCCCGGGTCCGTGCAACCGTTTTGTCCCAGAATAATTCAATGGGAAGCGTATTTAAATAGGCAGCCGCCTCTTCATGACGGGGTCTGGTCAAATTGCCGAACACCTTTTCCCACATGTCGTCCCGTTCATCACCAAAGGTCATCAGACCTGCCTTGGGCTTGCTCATTTTCGATTACTCCTTCTTCTAAGTAACAAATGGTTACTTTAATGAATAAACCCAACCATGGTTGTGCCGTCTGCTTTCAAATGGCTACCCGTAGTTTTCACCAATGAGGCGAACCATGGTTGTGTCGTGTTCGTTAACTGATCCCGTTTCAGACGTTTTCCCGGTCAAAGGACTGGATAATCCGGCCGCCGTCCTGGTATATGGTCTGTCCCATGATAAATCCGGCATCGTCACTTGCCAGAAAAACAGCCAGCCGCCCCACCTCTTCACAGGTTCCGATCCGTCCTTCCGGCGTGCGCTTGTAAATCGCTTCCATCACGGATTGATCATCTGCCACCCGTTGCATCAACTCGGTCATAATCGCTCCCGGGCCAATGGCGTTGACCCGGATGCCGTAATCAATCAGCCCCAGGGCCATGACTTTTGTCAGTTGTTTGATACCGCCTTTACTGGCACTGTAAGCCACTTGGTTTTTAAGCCCCAGAACGGCCATGACCGATGACATATTGATGATGGCTCCGCCGTGTCCCTGTTTGACCATCTGTCTGGCTGCCGCCTGGCCGCACAGGAAGATACCCTTCAGGTTGGTGTTGATAATCCGGTCCCAGTCTTCTTCGGTCACATCCAGAAATTCGGCCTTGCCGTTTATCCCGGCGTTGCTGAGCATGATGTCGATTTTTCCGAAGTGATCCACCGTCTTTTCAATCAGGGCGTTCACCTGACTGCTGTCGGCAACATCACATGCCACAAACAACGCCTCGCCGCCGTCTTTGCAGATCTCACGGGCGGCGGCTTCACCCAGATCCCGGCTTCGCCCGGTTAATACAACCTTGGCCCCCTCCTTAATATACTCCTGGGCGCAACCCAGGCCGATCCCCTTTGTTGCACCGGTGACCACAGCCACTTTATCTTTTAACTTCATAGACACACCTTGGTAAAATTTTAAAAATACGAACCGGGGTGTCACAACCATCCCGGTTCCGTGTTTCACCTGAAAGCCGATCCATTATCTTGTTTTGATCCGCTTTCAGGCGGTCACATCGTCTGTTTTAAACAGATGTCTAGTTTGTCTGGGGTTTAACACCCACGGGATATTTGGCCCGGATTTCAGCCACCAGTTCGCAGACATGATCCACGGTCCGGGTGACCAGTTTTTCGCCTTTTTCACGGGTGGCTTTGGTGGGATCTCCCACCACACCGTTTCCGCCTTCGGCAATTTCATGCTTTTCCGGGCGGGCAAACGTGCCTTCAAAATGGTACATCTGGCCGGGCTTGGCAGCCGCGCCCGGTGCGATTTTCCACTTGGGATCGATCAGGGGCTCCCCTTCGCCGGGGGCGGCCAGGCTCATGTCGACCAGTTCAGGATAGAGGTAGAGTGCCACGGATGTTTCAGCTTCATCAGCATGCCACATATAGTCTTCCAGAACATCTTTGTTGTCACGCAGAAAATCATACCAGTGCATGGAAAGGACAAAATGGCCTTCGATGCCCAGTTTGTGGACTGCAACGATGGTCGATGAGACCTGACCATGGGCGGACAAAATGATAAATTTATTGTAACCGGCCACAGATGCGCCCCTGACAATATCGCAGAGCATTTCAATATGGGTTTCAAATCGCAGCGGAATGGTTCCGGGAACCCCCCAGTGATGATACGGGTGGGACCCGTACATGGGGCAGGGAAGAATTACGGCACCGCTTTTTTTACCGATCAGCTCCGCAATTCCCATGGCGTTGGCCGAGTCCGAAGACAACGGGCAATGGGGGCCGTGCTGTTCAATGGCACCGATGGGCAGAATCGCCACATCACATACGTTTTTTGCATAATCGATAATTGCCGGGGCGGGATTTTCATGCCACCATACGGATTTAAGTTCAGTCATAACGGTTCTCCTAATATATTTAAATGGTTCTTTTATATGATTCAGCACTGCAGCTTTGCAGATGCGTGATTGTGTTTTTCAGCATGATTACGGTTTAATGGATATGCGCCGCAGGGAAAAGTACTCATCCAGGGACCAGAGGGACCGGTCGCAGCCGACACCGCTCTCTTTGATGCCGACATGCGGCAGGTTGGGGCCAAGCCCCGGCATATTGATGTCCACTTCACCAAACTCCAGCTCTTCGATACATTTGGTCATAACACGGTAATCATGGGTCATCAGATAGGAAGAGAGCCCGTATTTGGTGTTGTTTGCACGGGCGATCACATCATCCAGATCGGTGAAGGTGTAGATCGGAAAGACAGGGCCGAATATCTCACACTGGGCAATATCCATCTCATCCGTACAATTGTCAAGGATTGTCGGAAGGATATATGAGCCCTCTCTTAGGTCTTCGGGCAGCGTCTCCGGATCGGGCCTGCCGCCATAGGTCATTGTCGCCCCCTGCTCCACGGTTTTCTCTATCAGGGCGATCATATTTTCACGGTTTCTCATATTCATCAGCGGGCCCATGGCAAATGTCATATTCTTGCCCCAGCCGATCTCCACTTTTTTCACCTCTTCGGTAAGGGCTGAGACAAATTCATCATGAAGGCTTTCATGGACATAGATCCGATTGACATTGGCGCAACCCTGGCCCGTAAAAAAAACTTTTCGGTTTTTCATCCAGGGGATGATTTTATCCATGTCTGCATCCGGCATGATAATGCAGGGTGCATTGCCGCCTAACTCAAAAGAGAACCGCTTGATGGAGGTGGACGCCTGCTGCATCACCTGGACACCGGCTTCCGAAGAACCGACCATGGTGACCATCTGGGGAATTTTACTTTCATTCAGGTATTTTCCGACTTTATTCGGCGGACCGCAAACCAGGTTGAATGCACCTGCGGGCAGCCCGATGCCCTGGGCGATTTCAGCCAGCTTCATGGAACCCAAAGGGGTGCTGGTGCTGGGTTTAAGCACGCAGGGGCAGCCCGATGCCATTGCCGGTGCCAGTTTGACCCCCAGCAGACTGACCGGGCTGTTCCAGGGAAGGTGTCCGACCACAACCCCCAGCGGACGGCGGATAATCGTATGATAGCTGGTCCCTCTTGCCGCACCGTATTCCGGAATACCGATATCATAAACCCGTTTAACTTCTTCTGCATAATACTTCATATAGTCAAGAAGAGAGTTGAGCTGTCCGGCTGCCTCGGAATAGCTTTTTCCTTCCTGGGCAATAATATCCACCAGTTCTTCTTTGTTTTCCCGAAGGGCATTACATAGCTTTTCCATCCAGGCGATTCTGTCGTTCAAACTAAGTGATCCCCAGGATTTTTCTGCGGCTTTGGCAGCCTGAAGGGCTTCTTCCGCCTGGGATTCATCTGCCGCACGAAGTGTTTTGATCACTTTGCCGGTTGCCGGGTTGACGACGCTGAACTCATCCCCTTTGCCCTCTACCATTTTTCCGTTGATATACATTTTATCGCAATACATTAATTCGTTCTCCTGAAATGGGTTTGTTTTTTAGGTTTGGTTTAAAAAGCAGGTATGGTATAGACAGCGCGTTACGCACCGGCATATTTTTTATAGATCTCTATGTATTCCTTAATCCCGTCCTGAAGGGAATATCTGGGTTCATACCCCAGTTCGTCTTTGGCCAGGGAGATATCAATCTTCCCCCTTTTGGCCATATCCTTTTGCTCAAATTCGCTCAGTTCGGGTGCAATGGTAATTTGGGGCCCCGGAATCATCTCTTTTACAATTTCAGCCACCTGGGTTCCGGAGTACAGTTCACCGCTGGTGGTCAGATAGGTCCTGTTTACAAGATCTTTATCATCTGCCATTAACGCACGGTAAACCCCTTCCACTGAATCTTTTACATAGGTGTAATCCCGGGTCAGGTCTCCGCCCGATCCGAATTCGGTATCTTTTCCATTCAGACCGTTCTCGATCATGTCTTTAATAAACATGGAATACCGCATCCCATACCCATAAACACCTGAAAACCGGACAGATACATAGCTGACACCGTTATTCCGGCAATAGGCCTGGCCGATCAGCTCGGAGGCAGCTTTGGAAGATCCGTAATGGCTGCCGTGGCCGGCACCGGGAATAAACATGGGGTGCTTCTCATCCATGGGTTCGTATTGTTTTTCCGGATAAACGCCGATACTTGAAATGTTGACCACCCGGTCACAGTTGATCAGCCGGGCCATTTCCATGATATTGATGGTCCCCTGCACATTGACCTGGTAGGTAAAATAGGGCCGTCTATTGGATTCTGCCGGGTCAAAAAAGGCGGCCATGTGGACGATACGTTTAACCTTGTGTTTTTTACCGGCGATCAGAAGATCCGGCAGGTCCAACAGATTGCCGCGCTCGTAAATCACATTGCCGGCATTGTCCGAATCATCCAGGATTTTTTGCAGTTCAGCCGGCGGGGGAGCCAGATCATAGTTGACAACGGTATACCCTTCATCGATCATTTTTTTCATAATGTAGATCCCGATAAAACCGGAACCGCCGGTGATCATCACGCATTCTTTGCTCATTTTAATCTTCCTTATAATTTAATATCCGAATTACAATCTAATATCCGGCCTACAATTTAATATCCGAGTGAACGGTTTGCAGCATTTCATTCAGGGTATCGATGGCGTTCTGGTCCAGTTCAATCCCGTCTTTCTGACTTTTGATCTCGTTCTTATGTTCGATTTCACCGGGCAGAAAAACAGACTCGCCGTCACTGCCCTTAATATTGACTACGTATTCATTTAATAATCTTTTAAACAATGCCGGGTCGATGATATCAGCCGGGTCAATGGCTATAAAAAAGGCACCCACACCGGTTTCACCCAACAGCTTGTGGAATGTCTTCACCTCTTTTGAATACTTGGAGCCGGATACCATTCCTGCCAGCAGATCAACGGCAATGGCCAGCCCAACCCCTTTTGGGCCGCCGATGGGCATCAGTGTGCCCTTGAGGGCTTCAGCCGGATCCGTGGTCGGTTTCCCGTCCGGTCCGAATGCCCAGGAGTCGGGGATGACTTCGTTTAAACGGTCAGCCTCCCTGATCTTCCCCCGGGCCACATTACTGACCGACAGATCCATGACCAGCGGGTCTTGGGCAGGAAAGGCAAGAGAGATCGGGTTTGATCCCAGCACCGGTTCGGTCCCTCCCCAGAGGCTGATGGATGATGCGGCATTACAGGCACATATTCCGATCATATCGGCTTTTGCCGCCATCATGGTGTAATAGGACAGAAACCCGATATTATTCGTATTCCGGACAAACGTTGCGGCTATCCCAAACGCTTTTGCCTGTTTGATGGATTGTTTCATGGCCAGGACCGCCGCCACCTGGCCCAACCCGTTTTTACCGTCCACAAGGGAGATGGCCTTGGACTCATTTAAAAGTTCCGGCCGGGTTGAAATATTCAGCATCTTCTCATTGATACGCTTGGTCATCATTCCAAGGTATTTGACACCGTGGCTGTGGAATCCGCGCATGTTTGCCGCAACCAGGCTGTCTGCGACAACATCTGCCTCATCCGTATCCACGCCGACCCCGGTCAATATTGCAGCGGCTGCTTCCCGCAGCCTGTCACATGAAATTTTCATTCTAAGCTACTCCTGTATCAGCCCCAGTTTTTCAAATTTTTTATCCAGACCGTTAAACTCAACACTGGATACTCCGGATTTAAGGACCTTTGCTTTTTCAACTTCTTTTTCAACACGGCTGCAGGCCTTTTCATAAACCTCCTGGACCCGACTCCGCTCAACAACAACCATTCCGTCATCATCCCCCAGAATCAAATCACCGGGTTTGACTTGGATACCGCCAAATAGGATGGGATGATTGACTTTTCCCAGTGTATTTTTAACGGTTCCGGTAATGGCAACCCCCCTGCTGAACACGGGAAACCCCATTTCGATGATCTCTTCGGAATCCCTGATACAACCGTCAATGGCAAGCCCCCCGACATCTCTGGCAACCGCAGAGGTGGCCATCAGATCTCCCCAGTATCCGGCATTGGGATGCCCGCCGGTTGCTGCCACGATGATTTCACCGGGTTTGGCAATCTCCAATGCCTTGTGCAGCATCAAATTATCCCGGGGATGGCATTGAACCGTTAAAACAGACCCGCAAATCTTAACACCCTTATGGATCGGTTTAATGCAGCAATCCACGTCACCGTACCGGCCCGACGCCTCATATACGGTTGCCACTGCCAGTTTTCGAAATTTTTCCACCATCTCCTGTGGAACCTGCTCAATTTTTGTTATTACATGCGTCATTCTTTTCTCCTTAAAAAAGGGCGTTTCTAATAATTAGGATTTTGGTTTTAGTTCAAGGCACAGCTAAATTTTAACCGGAAGAATACATAAAGTATTTTGAGGATTAAAATTTAACTGTAACGAAGAAATCAGGCCAAAAGTCAATTATTAGAAGTGGCCAAATATTAAAACAGCGGCAGACCGGGAACCTTTAACTCCATCCGGTACAGGCCTGTTGTTGCCGTCATATATAACGTCGTTAACTGAACACCTCCCCAGGCAAAATTGGCTGCCACTTCAGGGGTCAGGATCCTGCCGATGATCCGGGCCTGATCGTTGAATATCTGGATGCCTCCCGGGCCGCTGCAGTAAAGATTCCCCTCACGGTCAAACTTCATTCCATCTGCCACACCGGGCTCATCGCCGATTAAATCGGCCCAGAGCCTGGGGTTTTCAAGTCTGCCCCCGCTTGTCAGGTCAAAGACCCGAATATGCTGGCGATCGGTATCGTTGACATACAATTGCGTCTCATCAAGGGAAAGACAGAGCCCATTGGGCTTTGAAAAATCATCAACAAGAAGACTCAGTTCGCCGTCAGGACGGATGGCGTAAACCCCTTTAAAGTCCAGTTCAGGGTCTCGGGGGATCCCAACCCTTTCGCAACGTCCCGGATCAGGGTCTGTGAAATAGATCGTTCCGTCTTTACTGACAATAATATCATTGGGGCTGTTAAGGGCTTTGCCGTCATAGTGGGAAGCCAGGATGGTTGTTTCGCCGCCGTTCTCCAGCCGGGTCACCCGGCTTGTGCCGTGTTCACAGGTCAGCAGCCGGCCCTGCGTATCATAAGTGTTTCCATTGGCCAGGTAGCTGTTTTCACGGATGAGTTCGATCGGTTGCCCGGACGATTCCATATCTTCTTTATACCGGTAAAGGGCATTACCCATGATATCGCTGAAAGTCAGATGATGTTCAACAGGATGCCATGCCGGCCCTTCAAGGAACCGAAACCCTCCGGCTATTTTTTCAATCGATGCATCGGGTGAAACGATGTCATCTATACCTTCCTGATATTTTTCAATAAAACCGTTCATGTTCTCTTAATTTCCTCTTAAACCAACACAAAATATGACTTATTTTTGGATACGTATGCAAAAATGAGTAAAAAAAATCCTTGATAATTCTGTTTGAAATCTGACTTTAGTCTCTTCTCAGTTTCGGGTACTTTTCCTCAGAACCAACTCGGTTTTGATTTTACGTACAATGGTATGGTCTTCATTGTTCTCGATTTCATTGAACAATTGAGATAGGGTCGAATCCACCATCTTGGTTACCGGCTGCTTAACAGTGGACAGATTATAGGCAGACCATGATGCCATGTTGATATTGTCAAATCCCATGATTGATAAATCTTTGGGAATCTCCAGTCCGTATTTATATCTAGCCACATCCATGGCGCCTAACGCCATCAGGTCACTCACACAGAAGATGGCATCCGGCCGGTCTTTCCGGCTTAAGAGTTTATCCGCAGCCGCAGACCCGGATTCGTAGGAATAATTTCCCCGTTCGTACAGACAGTCGGAAATACCGTTTTCTTCAAGCCGCTGGATAAACCCCTGGGAACGGTCCCTGCTCGTGGAACTGCCCTCCTCCCCTTTGATACAGGCAAACCGGTTGTGCCTGCCGATCATCTGGTCGGCCGCTTTTCGCCCGCCGTCCATACCATCGCAATAGACCGCACTTACCTCATTGTACATGGCATAGCGGTTGAACAGAATAACCGGCGTCTGGGATGTCAGACACCCTTCCACCATTGCCGATGACAATGTCGCAGAGGTAATGATCAAACCGTCAACCTGATACTGCAGCGCGGTCGACAACACAGCATCCACGGTTTCATCATTGCCGATATCCATCAACAGGGTGTTGTATCCCTTTGCCTGAATTTTCCGGGTGAACTGTCCCAGCACCCTGGAATAAAAAGGGCTTTTATACCGGGTTAATACGATACCGATGATGTTTGTCGCTTTTTTGACCAGGCTTCGTGCAATGATATTCGGGCTGTAATTGAGTTCCCGTGCGGCTTTGAGAACCTTTTGCTTTGATTTTTCGGAAATGCTGGCACCCTTGGTGAAACAACGGGATACGGCGGATTGGGAGACACCGGCCAATCGGGCGACATCCACGGACGAAACCCGGTAATTATTTTTTCTGCTTTTATTGCTCATGGAAGTACGATCAGGTTTCCTTAGCTTCTTCAGCGTGTTATATATTCAGCGTCAGGATCGTTTCGGCATAGCTTCGCCCCGTCAGTTACACTTTAGTTTGAACCGAAATTGCCTGATCACATTAAAAATTAATGTTTGGTTCCCATAAACCTAAAATAAGGGTTGTCTCTTGTCAATCTTTTTTTTGAATTCGTATGCAAAAATATCTTATCCCATTGAAATATAACGGGGTAGACCCAAATTCATCATCAAGTTTCTGTTTAGCATGTGGGCCATACCACCCCCCTGGCTTTCAGCAAGGTAGCGGATGAAGGCGGCAAGGAGTGACGAGTGAGGTGTATCATTCATACGCCGCAGGCAGGAACGATCGCAGGCAACGCGGCAGGCGGTGCCGTATGGTGGGATCAGGGGTAGAATGAATATTTGACATCAAATATACTTTCATGATAATTAACGCCTGTTTTTTAATATCCAAGGAGATTTTTTGTTTAAATCATCATTAGAGATTGTGTCAACCCAGGCCGGCTAAAAGAAAGGTTCTTTAGCTGAGAATGGGGTAAGGAATGCCCCGGGATTAACTCCCGGTGTATAAGGGTTACAATCAAACCATTTTCTTTATCCGCCTTGCCAAGGCAGACACCTGCCTTGTCCGTTATATCTGTTCTCTTTTAAACCGGCCCCCGTCTGTACCGGCCAGAGTGCATTTAAATCAACGGCTGCCGGATGTTGCAGCCCTTTACAATTTATTAGTTTCTGTAGAAAAACAATCTATTTTGTTCAGGCTCAAGGCGGATTAAAATTTTTATCCAGCTCGGAAATTGGTCAAAATAAGCCGTTTTTCTACGGGAACTTAATTAAAAAGGTGAGACTTATCACAATGAATACGAAACAGAACAAACAAATCAATACCAATGGAACAGGCCGATATTTAAACCGTCTGGGCTGGGATTCCTTTTTCCAGGCCCATTTGAACACAATCGAAAAAAAGGACCTTTTTCCGGCCCGGGTGATTGGTGTTGAAAAAAATTCTTTTTTTATAGATACGGGCAAACGGGAAGGACGGGTTTCCGTATCCGGCCGGCTCAGTTATCATCAATCCGAATTGTATCCGGTGATTGGAGACTGGGTTCTTATTAATCAAAGCGTTATTATCACGGTGTTGCCAAGAAAAAACGCCCTGATCAGAGGCGCGTCCGGTACGCAAAAAAACCGGGAAACCGTCTCAAAAAAAGTCCAGGTCATTGCGGCCAATCTGGATACGGTCTGCATTGTATGCGGCCTGGACCGGGATTTTAATATCCGGCGCATCGAACGATACCTGACCCTGGTATACAATTGCGGGCTGAATCCGATCATTATCCTGACCAAGGCCGATCTGCATGAAGACCCGAAGAGCTGCGTCAATGCGCTGGCATCCGTTGCATTCCATGTGCCGGTTCACTTAATCTCTTTAACCGATGATGCCTGCCTCAGTCAGTTGCATCCCTATCTGTCGGAGGGTCAAACCATTGCCCTGATCGGATCTTCCGGTGCGGGAAAATCCACCCTGGTGAACCGGCTCTGTGGTGAAGATATCCGTGCCACAGGGGCGGTCAGCGAGCGTATTGGAAAGGGTATGCATGTGACCACGTCCCGCAACCTGATCATGATGCCGCAGGGCGGAATGATCATTGATAACCCGGGGATCCGGGAAATCGCTCTCTGGGAAGACCAGGCCGGGGTTGTTTCGGCATTTCCGGACATTGAGTCCCTTGGAAAAGAATGCCGGTTCTCCGACTGCAGCCATATGCACGAACCCGGGTGCCGGGTATTGGAAGCCGTCAATTCAGGGCGGATTGAGCAGAGTAGGTTGAACAACTACTATAAACTAAGACGTGAACTCGATTACCTGTCGCAGCGGCAGAATAAGAGTGCCGACCGTATTGAAAAGGAACGGTGGCAGGAGGTGGCACTAAAAGTAAAGGCCATGAAAAGATCGGGCCGTAAATAAAGAGAGTCTATTTTTGCAACAAATCACTTACCCTGTGATAACTTGCCCTGTGCTGCACAGGGAAATATGCAGCGCAGGGCATCATGGGGGATGAGAATTAAGCGTATCTGATTCTGAGATATCCCACCGGGTTCCGGTTGTCAGACCTTAAAACTGCCGACCAGTTCATCCAGCTGCCGAGCAATAAGCGATAACTCCTCCGCACTCGTTTTCACGGCAGCACCTTGTTCCGCCATATGGCCCGACGACTCGCGGACCCGGTTGATTTCTTCCGTGATCCCCCCTGCTGCAACCGTGCTTTGGCCGACGTTATTGCTCACTTCCTCCAAACCGGTGGAGATCTGACTGATGTTTTCGGAAATATTCAGGGTCGTGGAAGATTGTTTTTCCACTGCGGTTGCAATTGTGGAGACGATTTCATTCACCTGGCTGCTCACTTGGCGGATATCGTTGATACCGCCAAGGGTTCCTTTGGAGCTCTCTTGAATGTTCCCTATTTTCTCTTTGATATCCAAAGAGGCGGCTGATGTCTGAGCGGCCAGATCCTTTATCTCGTTTGCCACCACGGCAAACCCTTTTCCGGCGTCACCGGCCCTGGCAGCTTCGATGGTGGCATTCAGGGACAGCAGATTCACCTGCTCCGATATTTCCGTAATGGTTTCAACCGCTTTGTCAATGGCATGGGCTGCCTGGCCCAGTTCATCCATTTTTTCCGTTACATGGTTTACCTTTGATACGGCTTCACCGGAAATGACCCGGGCCTGTTCTGCATTCCCGACGATTTTTGTTATCGTTGAATTCATTTCCTCCGCTGCCTCGGACACACTGGCGGTATTGGTGCTGGATTGCCCCACAGCAGCAGATACCGTCGTCATGTTACCGCTCATTTCATTTGCAGCGGCTGCAACGGTATTGGCCTGCTCCGATGTCTGCCGGGACCCTGAAGACATATCAACGGAAACCGCCAGCAGACTTTCCGATGCCTCGGACAGCCGGATGAGGTTTTCCGAAATATCCAGAACCATGGCCTGAAGTTTTTCCATGAAACGATTGAACGCCCCGGCAAGAATGCCGACCTCGTCTTTTCCGTTCACTTCCAGACGTTTGGTCAGATCCCCGTCTCCCTGGGAAATATCCGACAATCCGGCCACAACCAGGTTTAAAGGACGGGTCACGCCCCTGCTGATAACCCCCATCAGCAGGATACCGGCAACCAGCCCAATGAGGCTGAACCCCAGAATGATTCCCACGGCCCGGCGAAAGATGTCAACCGCCTCATCATGGCCGGCAGTGGCCAGTGCCAGGTTCAGTTCTGTCAATTCATCCAGAACCCCCCGCATGACTTCAAATTTTTCTTTGGCATTGCCAAGGGTGAGATCCAGTGCCAGGCGCCGGCCCTTACGGGTATCGGCTTTTCGGCCGTCCACAATTTGCGTGGAAATCGCCTTCCATTCCCTGTGTGCCGCTTCATATCTCGGAATCAGGGCTTTTTCTTTTTCCGATAGGTCAAGGGATTTGTATTCTTCCCAGCGGATTTCTATCTGTTTTAAATTTTCGTCATACGCGTTGACCATACTTTTAAATACAGAAGATTTCGGGTTGGCAAAGATCATGGACCGTTCCGCCACCAAAAGCTGTTGCAGATCCCGGTCCGTTTGCAGCAAATAGCTGACCCCGGGCATTCGATTGGCAAAAATATCATCTGAATGGTGCGCAATGGTCTTGATTCCGATGTAGCCACCGATACCGATACCGGCCATAAACAGGATCATGATGAAAAATCCGATGAATAATTTGACGCTGATTTTCATGTTTTGAAACAATATCATATGACGTTCCTCTTACCGGGGTCGAATTTGCTCCGGCTGTTGGCAGTTCTCATCGATATTTCAAGTTATTCCACCTGATCTACATCAATACCAAAGGTAATGGCCCCGATAACCCGGCCTGCGTCTCTGACCGGAACCGATACCTGAACCAGATAGACCTGAGCGCTGTCATCAAACTCCACATCATCCACAAAAATCGCCCCTTTTCCACCGTTAAAGGATTTTTTGAATTTGGCTTCATCACCCTGCCAGTAGTCAGAGGTTTTGTCAGTCATGGCGACATTGGCACCCTGGTTATCCATGACGAAAATTTCAGCGTAAAAAGCCGATGAATTCTGAATTTTCTGCAAGAATTTTCCGCATTCCGATTCCATCATTGCCGTCATGTAATCGACGATGCCGGGCGTATCTTTCCATGCCTTGTCCATTTCCTTGATTCTGTCCAGGGTTTTTCCCCTTTTGTTCTCCGCTTTTACAGCGGCAATAATGACCGGATTCTCCCCAAGTGCAGCCAGCTCGTTTTCTGCCAGGTCATATATTTTTTGAGGCGCCTTTTCCCCAAACACCGTTGTTGCAGCCAGAAGCACACATACCATCGCCAGAAGTTGCACCCATTCTCTTTTCATTTCAATTCTCCTTGAATATTAAAAATAATGATTACAGATCCGCTTTCAGCGGCGATAAAGGGAATCCGGCGGAAATAAGCAGATAGGTCCTGATTTCCCTTTACCGGGTCGATTTTCGTAATTGTTTTACTGGTTTGGAATCGTATTAAACGTTGGTTTATATTTTGTAAATTAACAGCTAACCCGGGAATAGTCCAGAAAATATTTTTAAAGGAAGGAATCGTGCTTCAGGGGTATCAATCTATTCCCATAGAAAAAATTATAATACGTTTAAATGACGGCTGTAAAAATAAATGGATACTCAGCTTTTTTAAAAAAAGCCGGACAGATGAAGCCAAAATCCTAAATGAGTTTAACCGTATGCGAAGCCTCTTCAATAGAATCTAAGGGCAGGGCTTTTAATGCGCTTTTCAGATGCGCCTTCATCATTTTTGCGGCCAATGTTTCATCCTTGGCTCGAATGGCGTTCAATATGGCAAGATCTTCCTCATAATCATTGTTCACCCTTGCTTCCGAGTAACTATAAAACGGATCCAGCAAAGAGATGATGATTGTAGACTTATCAAGAAATTCTTTGATCGTTTTTTTCAACATTTCATTTCGCGCCATTTCAGCGATTAACATGTGTGTCTGCGTATTTGCCTCCAGATAATCCACGAAATTTCTCTTCTCAAACATTTTTTTTTCATGCTCTATGGCGACCCGAAGTTTTTTCGTTTGCCGGGACGTTGCAAACCGGGCGGCAAGGGAAGAGGCTTTTGGCTCCAGCAAAATTCTCATAAAAAAAACTTCTCTTGCCAGTTCCGCAGATACACTGACGACTTTGGGAGCCTGGTTATCGGTCATGATGATAAGCCCTTCAGTGGATAAGCGCTGCATTGCTAAAAGTATAGGCGTCCGGCTGACTCCCAGTTTTTTGGACAGGGATAGAATTGAAATTTTCATACCCGGAACCATCTTGCGTCTTAAGATTGCATCGCGCAATGTCTCATAGACCCTGTGATTAAGAGACGCCTTCTTTTCGCTTTCCATATATTGCTTCCTTATCAATTCCAAATCGGTCGGTTGAAAAAATATACATACCCTATTTGAAGAGAGCAGTTCAAGTCTTTGGCGCAACAACCCTGATCCACCATACGGTCCCGCCTGCTGCGTTACCTGCGGTCGTTCCTCCCTGCGGCGTATGGCTGATACGCCCTCAGTCGTCACGCCTTGCCGCCTTGCATCCGGCACCGTATGGTGGCCAGGGAGGCGGTGAAACCCATGGCCCAAAACAAAAATTTGATGGTGGATCCGGGACAAGGCATCACCCGTTTTTCGATTTCCGCTAATTCAATTACCAGTTGCCGGAGTATCCATATCAGAATTTTCCGGTGCCCCTTAAAATAGGGAATCGCCGCTCCTGGCGGATCTCCAAACACATGAATATTTTTAAATAATACCCTTGACAGAAAATATTATAATTGATTATACAGACATATTAAATTCATTTATTGAATTCAATATTTGAATTCATAAAAATTCAGGAGAGTATAATACAATGAGTTTTATTTACGCAGTACTCGGTGGCGGGCGTCAGGGAACGGCAGCAGCATATGACATGGCCAAATGGGGAGATGCTGAAAAAGTCTTAATCGGAGATGCATCGTTACAGACAGCAGAGACATCAGCGAACCGGGTAAA
>JANQML010000312.1 GCA_028280105.1 Desulfobacula sp.
ATCCCGGTAATGTCAGGGAGATGATCAATATCTGTGAACGTCTTGTGGTGATGGCCCAGGAGACCGATATACCGTATAAGGATTTGCCCGGGAGTGTTAAAAAAAGCGTGACAGACCAGGATCCGTCCATGGATGTCTGGCAGCCGGGAAAAACATTGCAGGATATGGTGGGAGATCTTGAAAAAAGAGTGCTGGGCCGGGCATTGAAGGAGGGACGGACCCAGGCGAATGCTGCCAGGCTTTTGGGGATTAACCAGTCAACCATTGCCAGGAAGTTAAAAAAACATCAATTGTCTTGATATTAACTGGCAGAAAAAAGAAAGGCTGCCGGCCGTTGATAGAACCGGCAGCCAGGGGAAAGTTCATAAAATCGTATGTGACTTAAGCCGGGATGCCGTTTTTATCCCACCCCCGAAGCCGGTAGTAGTCTTGTACCAGTTGCGTCAGTTCTCCGGAGGTGATCCCGTTACCGTTATCAAGCTTTTGCGTTAATAGGCGTTTCGGCAGAAAATCATCTTCAGCAGTTACGCCTTCCCTCAAGTTGAATTTTCTTGTCAGATCCGTAATCCCGGATGCCAGCAATCTTAAGTCCTCTTTTGACATACTGATGCCGGTGGCCATGAAAAACAGGGTTTGAAGCTCCTCCCAGGGATAAAAATCCCTGTAAAACCGACAGAGGATCATGGTATCAAACAAGGTGCAACGGTCTTCAAAATCAAGGAAAAGCTCTGCTTTGCCGTCTATCTGTCGGGGATTAATCATCCCGGCGAGTTCAGGCTTATAAAATGTGGATCTCAGATGACACGCCCCCCTCGGACTGACCGCATATGCCAGTGCCATTCCTTTTAGTGCCCTCGGGTCATACCCGGCCGGTTCCAGGCCTTTTACATGGACGGCCATATCCGCCATATCCATTTCCCGGCTGGCAGACCTGATGCCGTCGGCAATCAGACCGCCGAGCCCCTCTCTCCTGGCGGTTTTAAAGAGCAGGTCCGCAATGGCATCCGCATCGCCATATTCGTATTTTTCAGGAATTTTTCCCAGCCGGGATGCCTCAATGGTGAGACCGGCCAGGTTTCCGGCCGTGATGGTATCCATCCCCAGCCGGTCACAGATATCATTGAGCCAGACAATCTCTTCAATACTTTCCACCATGCAAAGTCCGCCAAAGGCATAAATGGTCTCATATTCCGGACCTTCCAGTGACAGGCCTTTGTGCCGGCCTTCCTGCACGGTGACATATTTACCGCAGCCCATAAAGCAGGTTTTGCAGGACCTGGGCCGGGCACCCAGATGATCCTTCATGCTTTGGGCACCGATTTTTTCAAAATGGCTGCAGGAACCTTTTGACCAGTATTTTGCGGGAAAAGCACCGGCATTGTTGAGTCCCGCCACCATCACAGGGGTTCCCTGGTTCCTGTAGGTTTCCGTGGCAGGATGCCTGTTGAGTTCTTTGATCATTTTTTTTGAATATTGTTTCATGGCCTCAGGGTCATGGAACGCTCTTTTCTGCTCCCCGTGGAAGACCACGGCCTTGATATTTTTTGAACCCAATACGGTCCCCATGCCTGTCCGGCCGGCAGACCGCCAATAATCATTTTCAATGACGGCAAATTTGACCAGGTTTTCACCGGCCGGCCCGATAACAAGGGCGGTACTGCCTTTTTTGCCGCACAATGCCTTTACCTTGTCTTCGGTTTCATATGTGTCTTTTCCCCACAAGTCTGCGGCATCGTGGAAAATGACATGCTTATCGGAGACTTCAATCCAGACCGGATCGGGGCTGGCGCCTTTGATCAGGATGAAATCATAACCGGTCCGGCTGATGGACACGGCTGCCCTGCCCCCTGAATAGGATTCAGCATAACACCCGGTAAGCGGCGACTTTGAAAAAACACCGTACCGGCAACTGCCGTATACCGGGCTGTCCGTGAGCGGACCCAGTCCCACAATCAGATGGTTTTCCGGTGCCAGCGGATCAACCCTCGGTGGATTGTGCTCCAGCAGCAGATGGGTGGCAAGGCCCTTGCCGCCCATGAATTTTTTGATAACCATGTCATCAATCTTTTCAACACGGGTGGTCTGGTCTGTTACATCAATGATGATCAGACGGTTGAAAAATCCTTTCATAAACCTGTCCCTTTCCGGTCTGTCCGGCATTTTATATGTTTAAACTGATTTAGATGGCTCATCTCTTATGTTACCTGTCCACCTCTTTTAATCCCTGTTCCAGAATATCCAGGCCCCGGTCCAGTTGCTCATCGGTAATGACAAACGGCATCAGGGTCCGGATCACATTACCATGGTTACCGCAAGAGAGCAGCACCAGTCCTTTTTCATAGCAGGTCTGGGTCAGCTTTTTCGTCTCTTCAGTTGCAGGTGCTTTTGTTTCCCTGTCCTTTACAAGCTCCAGGGCCAGCATGGGGCCTTTACCGCGGACATCGCCGATAATGCCGTAATGATCCTTCATTTCGGCAAATCTTTTGTTCAGGATTTCTCCAAGCTCCCGGGACCTGTCGAGCAGCTTGTCCTCAAAAAGGATGTCGAGAACCGCAAGAGCTGCCTTGCAGCAGACAGGGTTTCCGCTGTAAGTGCCGCCCAAACCGCCCACATGAGGGGCATCCATCCACTCTTTTTTCCCGGTTACAGCAGACAGCGGCATGCCGCCGGCAAGGCTTTTGGCCTGGGTGATAATATCCGGCTCAACCCCCCAATGCTCAATAGCAAGGAATTCACCGGTCCTGCCGGCACCGGACTGTACCTCATCAATGATCAGCAGAATTCCGTGCTTTTCGGCAATCTGTGCCAGTTTTGGAAAATATTCAGGGGGAGGGGTTACAAAACCGCCTTCGCCCTGGATCGGCTCGGCTATGATGGCGGCAACCGAATCCGGGTCAACATGGGTGACAAAATAGTCTTCGATATTTTCGGCACAGGCAATATCGCAGCCAGGATATTTCTCACCCATGGGGCACCTGTAGCAATAGGCGTAGGGAAGCCGGTAGATTTCCGGTGCAAACGGTCCAAATCCGTATTTATACGGCTGGATTTTGCTGGTCAGGGACATGGCCATCAGGGTGCGGCCGTGAAACCCGTTTTCGAAAGCAATGACCGCCGGGCGTTTAGTGGCGTACCTGGCTATTTTAACGGCATTTTCAACCGCCTCGGCGCCACTGTTGGCAAACATTGTCTTTTTGGCAAAATTTCCCGGTGTAAGATTGTTTAACATTTTTGAAAGTTCGATATAGGATTCGTACATGCCCACATGGAAACAGGTGTGGATGAGCTTGTCTGCCTGGTCCTTGACGGCCTTGACCACTTTAGGGTGACAGTGGCCGACATTGTTTACACCGATACCACCGGCAAAATCAATGAATTCCTTTCCGTCAACATCGATCATCACAGCGCCGCTGGCTTCTCTAATAACCGCAGGTGTGATGTTGGCCGGCCCCTGTGCTACATGTTCACGACGCAATTTATTCAATAGTTGGGTTTTTGTTGATCTCATTTTATATCTCCATTTTATATTGTTTATCATTTTTAATGTAAAAAAATCGGCGTATACCGGCATAAGGGGGGTGATTTTAACTATAGTATACCGGTTCATGGTATCCAGGGATAAGCAGTGAGTTTAAGGAATCAAATATAAAAATTGAAAAGCAAACCCTGTGCCATGCTATTTTTATTTTACCGGGTGTGTTTAAATATCTTTTTAAAATAGATGGTTAAGAAAAGAAGAGTAGAAGGCATGATGATTATAGTTACAATAATTATGCATTTTGACATAATTATGTAACTCCGCATTTTTTTTATTTTTCAAGCAGTGTGTCCTGGCAGATCCTTTTCATTGGCTTGTTATTGAACAGATATGAACCATTACAAAATGCAATCTTGCATAATTTCATATGACCAAGTAACAGGAAGGGGTTGTAACTGTATAAAATAGCAACGTTTTTCCGTTATGGCACACCCCTTGCTGATTTATTTAGATTGTAGATTGGCTACATTGACCTGGCAGGATAGTAAAAAAACAGCCGGCCAACCGGCAGCAGGCAAAAGGAATTTATATTAACGCTACGATAAAAATCTAAACAAAAAGGGAGGGTATTATGTTAAAAATGATAGAAAAGTATCTGACACGCATCATACTGACGCTGATCGTTTCACTGATGATGACATTCGGGTCCAACAGCATTTTTGTCGCACCGGCCCATGCAGGTAAGACGTATAAACTGACCATGCAGAACATGTTCTCCTTAAATCATCCCATTACCATTGCTATAAATAAAATGGCCGCTGACCTGAAAAAGCAGAGCAACGGACGGATTGCCATTCGTGTTTTGCCTTCGGGAGCGCTTGTCAAAGGGCCGAGTATCTTTGAATCCGTCAGCATGGGATCTATTGACATGGGAACCACCTGCAGTTGCTACCACGGTGGTATACTTCCTGTTGCAGCCACGGCATTTGCCCTGCCCGGTGACCCGAGGGGGGTAACGGAAATCATCGATTTTATAGGACAAAAAGAGATTATGGCATTTTTTAGAAACGCCTATGCAACGCAGAACGTCTTTTTCGGTGCACCACTGGTCATGGACGGGTATACCATTGTTTCTAAAAAACCGATTAATTCCTGGGATGACTTGAAAAAAATGAAAGTCCGGGCTTCGGGATCAATTGCCAAGACATTGAAAAAAATGGGTATCCCAACAGTATTTATTCCTTTTTCTGAAATTTATGTGGCATTGTCCAGAGGAACCATTGATGCGGAAATCAGCGGAAACCACGCTGAAAGTTTTCTTGCCAAAACATATGAAGTCGCCAGGTATCAAACGGTTCCATATATCTCAGGTGCCCAGAACTGTGAGGTCATCTTAAATAAGGAAAGATGGAACGAACTTCCCGAAGACCTGAGAGCCATGTTTGAGTCCGCACTGAAGGAATGCTCCCAGCATGTGGCAACCCTGTTTGATGCAGAGAACAAACAGGTCATGGACAAGATGGAAGCCCAGGGTGCAAAATTTATCAGACTGCCGGATGAAGTCATAGCAAAATGGATACAAACAGCCGTCAAAATGTGGGATGAGGAGCTTATAAAGGACAAGATGTCTGCCCAATACATCGGTCTTGTTAAAAATCATCTGAAAGAACTGGGGCATAACCTGTAGGATTATCCGTCATCCGCCTTTTGGACACTGCTGTGCTCAACGGGCCCTGTTTCTTAGGAAAAGTTCATGCAAATCATTAAAAAGTTTATCCAACTTGTTGAAAATATGAATAAATGGATCGGCAGGGCATCCTGCAACCTGATTTTTGTATTCATGTTCCTGATGGTCTATGAGGTGATTGCCAGGTACTTTTTTGAGAGTCCCACGATCTGGGTACATGAAGTCTGCGGGTATGTGTTTGCCGCCTATATCGCTTTAACCGGCGGATGGGTGCTGCTTGAAAAAGGACATGTGGCTGTGGATATCATCTACCAGCATTTTTCTGAAAGAACAAAACAGGCGGCAGATATCCTGGTTTCTGTTGTGGCATTATTTATGTTTATTGTCCTGTTCTGGCAGGGGTACAAATTTGCCTGGCATGCTTTCAGTACCAACCAGCACTCCCACACCCTCTTCGGTCCGCCCCTTTGGCCCGTGAAATCAATGCTGCCGGCCGGCGCCCTTCTTTTCATTCTTCAGATCCTGGCGGATCTGGGCAGAAGCATCCTGACAGTTAAACAAGGGGAGGTGAAATGAATCCGGCTCTTATTGTCCTGCTGATGTTCTTTTTCGTGATTATCCTGTTTGTGATGCGGACACCTGTGGCCTTTACCCTGGGAGCG
>JANQML010000346.1 GCA_028280105.1 Desulfobacula sp.
TAGACGCTTACCACCTGGGTCAACCACCGCCAGACGGTTATTTGGATCCTTTTTCCTTTTTTTCCGCAGCCGTTGGCAGTTGCCTTTCTTACCGCATTAGGCATCGATCACCCCCAGTTGCTTCGTCATCTCTCTTCCTTTGTCAGATATGGCCGGAATAAACCCGGCCGCCTCGAAAAAGGCCTGTCCCTCAATTGAACGGATAAAATCGACATAATGGTCTGCCAGTTCCCTCTCCTCTGCATCTTTCATCACGCCGATGGTAAATGTCAGGGGCGGTTGCGGAAAGTATTGTTCCGGTATGGGAATGATGTCGGCCTTGTCCTTGAACATCGGCATCTGCGTGACACGATACTCAACAATGGAGACATCCCCCTGGTTATCCAGGAGCTGTTCCATGGTACGCTGGACACAGCTTCCCTTGATCACGGCATTGGCCATGGCTTTTTTCGCGATTCCCGCCTTTTTCATCAGCCCTGTTACGGCTTTCCCTCCGGGAGGAGACGCCTCCGGGGCCAGGACCACCCTGACACCGGGCCGGGTCATATCTCTAATTTCTGAAATACCGGCGGGATTTCCTCTTGGTGTGACCATGACATAGCGGGTAAAACACAAGGGTTTAAAATAGATCATCTTTCCTGCGTTGCGCAATTTCTCGGCCAATCCCAAGACCCGTCCGGCAAAGACCTCGGTTGTGGCGCTTCCCAGAAGGGATTTTCCCAGGGCCCCGGCAAACGCACCTGTATAGGCAATATCGATCCCGGTCTTTTCCTTGTACCGTTTGTTCGCCGGGACAAAGGCTTCTGCTAAACCGCCACAGGACCAGACCTGCAGATTCGTCCGGCTGAATCCTGTTTTGGCCGTGGTTTGGGAAGAAAAAAAGGCGGCTCCCACAGCCGCACCGGCCGATGTTTTTAGAAATACCCGGCGGCTGAACCCATTCGCTTTTATTTTTAGGTGTTCTCCCATGAACGCTCCTTACAATTACTGATTTCCATCATTTTTAAGCGATCCACCTTAAAAAAAATAAAGAGAGAAAACCAATTGATTCTTTGGATTGAAAACAGACGGTCGAATAGTCAGATCCAATACTTAAAAAATTTTAATCTTTCGACAACCTTTTGTACAGACTGGGTTTGTTACATTGCGCCCGTACGGATCAGCCGGATTGAAAAACCGTCATGGGATTGTTTTGACCCCGGAACCGCGAATGTAAAGATAACCAAGAAAGGAATCAAAATGAAAAAAACAATTATAGGGATACTGGCTGCCGGTATGATACTGGCAACTGCCGCCATTCTCCATGCAGAAGAGGCAGGAAATCCGGGCGATGGGGACTGGGACATTACCCTTGGTGCCGGTGCCGGCTATGGACCGGTTTCCCCGGGTGTGGATGAGACGGAAGTGGATATACTGCCCTATGTGGACATTGAATATAAAAACCGGTTT
Organism: Desulfobacula sp.; assembly: GCA_028280105.1. GTDB lineage: Bacteria > Desulfobacterota > Desulfobacteria > Desulfobacterales > Desulfobacteraceae > Desulfobacula. The sequence goes on from JANQML010000346.1 coordinate 1,450, forward strand.
TTCATCAATGCCCGTCGCGGTGTCGGGGTTTATCTTTTGCGGCCCCAAAACGGGCCTGAATATGCCGTGGGTGTTGCCATCGGGTATGACGGCGGCCGGGATGAAGATGATGCAAAAGCCCAGTTGCAGGGACTGGGAGATATTGACGGCTCTGCCGAAGCCATCATTTTTGGAGAACTGGAAATCGGTATGGTGGATCTTGAGCTCGAACTGGCACAAGGTCTGGGCAGTGACGGCCATGACGGTTTTCGTGCAGAGCTGTCCGCCGAAATCGGCGGGATGGTGACAGACCGTATTCATCTGGGCGCCGGACCGTTTATCACCTATGGAGACGGTCAGTACATTGAAAGCTATTACGGTGTAACCACCGAACAGGCCGGGCGGTCGGAAAGGCACAGCCAATACGATACCGACGGGGGATTTGAAAGCTATGGCCTGGGCCTGAATGCCCGGTACAGAATTACGCAGCACTGGTCGGTGATCGGTTTTGCAGACTACACCCGCCTGATGGGTGATGCCAAAGATTCCCCCATTGTCGAAAATAAAGGGTTTTTCGGCGGCGGCATCGTACTGGCATACACGTTTTAAAGACAGCTCCCCGGATATGCGATGAAATACATGCTTTTTTTATGCTGTTTTCTTTTACCGGCCTGCTCACTGATTTCCACTCAG
>JANQML010000352.1 GCA_028280105.1 Desulfobacula sp.
CAATGGATTCCTTTTTATAGAACGGCAGCAAGACAATCATGATAATCAATACCGCCCCTAAAGCGCCGGAAATTACATCCAGCATGGAGATATTGAATATGTTGATTTCACGGTTACTGTTACCGCCGGTGCACACGGCCACCACCCCTGTCGGTTAAGCACATCCCCAGACTTGTAACCCATTGTGTTGTTGGACACTTCTGAGACTCAAATTCTGGATATTTTTAGCGAGAATGAACTTAAGCATAAGATTCGCAACAAAATCGGGCTCACCCATCAAAATAGGGTATTATAGCGCTGTCGATAAAAAAGAAGTTCCAAATACTGGTTGAAAGATCAAGATTTCAAAAGGATTGCAAATAAATACCGATCAAAGGATATGGGGCGCTATGATTTAATACCGAAACGGTATAAAGTCATAACTGGCTTGAACTGGATATGGGTGGGTTACGGTTTGTTTGAGGATGATATATTGGCAGGCATTCTCGGAGCATGCGGCCCTTCGGTTCTATAACTGCGGCCATGGCGGATGTTAATGACGTGGGCCTGGTGTAACAGCCGGTCAATTGAGGCATTTGTAATCACGGAATCGCCCATTACATTTCCCCAATCTTCAAGACTGATGTTTGATGTGATAATGAATGCGGTATTTTCCCGGCAGGTGCTGACCAGGTCAAGCAAAAGGCTTGGATATTCCTGTTTGGTGCGGATATTGCCGATATTATCAATGATTAAAAGATCAATTCGGCTCAAAGCAGTAATCATATCATCCGTGGTCCCGTCGGCCAGGGATGTATAGAGTGTGGCCAAAAGCCTCTGTAATGAATGAAACTTCACTTTAAAACCGGCACGGCAAGCCAAAATACCCAGCGATGAAGCAATATGGGTTTTTCCCGATCCAGTTTTCCCAAATACTAACAGAGGCTGCCTGTTGGCCACAAAAGACAACTCCATTAAATCCTTAAGGTACTCGACATTCAGGCCGGGCTGAAAGTTAAAATCAAAATTTTCAAAGGTCATGTTTCTGGGTAAATCCGCGATTTTTAGACGGCGCTCAAAGGATCGTCGTTGCCTTGCTTCCAACTGCCGGTCCACCAGGTCGGCCAGAAACGCCAAATGTCCGGATTGTTTTTTTTGAGCGTTTTTCAGGGATTCTTCCAGGTATTCCGCCATGTCCCGAAGATAAAGCTTACGCAACTTTTTTTGGATTTGATCGCCTAAGATATCATTCATTTTAATTGATTGTCCTTGCCATTAATCAGCTGATCATAGTATCCAGGCTTTTCCTGTTCAACGGAACAAGTACGTAAAAAATCGCGTACATTGGCAGGGATGGATTCCCGGACAGGCACTTTCCCGGAAGATTTAAGCTTTTTACCCTGGATGATACGAAGGATCGACTCAGCACTGAAGGCGTCAAACTTTGCAGCATGGGCAAGTGCCCCTGATACAACATCGGCGCCATACCGGTCTGCATATTTAAGTATCCGGTTCATGTGGTAACCGGCAGCGCTTGTCCGGGTTCTTTTTAAGCCGTCGTAATATTGTTGCGCCACGTCACCCAGCCGTAAGAATGCATCTTTCAGCAGCCCCTGCTGATTCGTCATTTTCCGGTATATTTCTTTATGTTCAGGCAGCACATCCCGCTTTTCATCAGTATACGCATGTCGGCAGTCCAATGTATCCTCGAACCATATTTCCAGGTGCTCCCGGAACAGGCGGACCTGCACCCATTTCCCGATCAGTGAAGGATTGGCAGAATACCGTTTCAGATCAATGGCTACACAAAAATCTGTATTGACCCGCCGGCCCACCTCCTTGAAGAATGCATCAGACTTATTCCACGGCACCGGTTTCAGCAAACTTTTTTCCCTGGCCAGCCTGTCAACAGGTCTTTCCCGGGTTGTTCCATGAATGCGTACATTGGCAGTTTGGGATCGCCAGGCATCAGCCTTATTATTGAGATCTTCAAGATCCGAGAACTCGCGTTCGCGAAGGAAATTGTCCTCAATATAGCGGAAGGGCCGCTCCACCTTGCCGTGCCTTTCTTTTTTTCCTGGTGGAAGAATCACTATCTTAAAATCGTATTCTTCGGCAAATCTTTTAAATACCGGGTTGATCCAAACTTTACCGGGGCCTGTATGGCGGCCGACTGTGGTCATATTATCATATGTGATCAGTTCGGGAACTGCGTTAATCTCGGCAAAGGCCTCTTCATGCAGTCGAACCACCGATTCAATAGTCTCATTTGTGAAGTGGCGCATAAACAGATACCTGCTGTAACACAAGACTATGGAACCTGTGTGTACGACAACCTGTCTGCCGCCCATGTAGACATTATGGGGACTCCAATCCATCTGGCCTTCCACACCAGGCCGGTGGTCAATGGGCGGTCTGGGCACCCTGGCGGGTTTGGGCCGGATTATTCGAATATGGTCTTTTAAGATCGAATAACCGCCCGTGTATCCCAATTCCCTGATATCCTCCAATACTCGTACTGCGCTCAATTTTTTTTCTTTAACAAGGTAGCTGATCTTTGCTTTGAACGGGTCCAGTTTGCTTTTACGCTTTTTGATCCGGGGAGCTTTATGCAAGGATTGATTACAGCCCAGTGCCCTGCGCACAGCCTTTCTACTGTGGCCGGTTTGTTTTGCTGTTTGGCGAATTGAAGCAGTTTTTTGAAAAACTTTTTGGATATTTTTTTGTTGTTCTTCACTTAACCGGCTCATGCTCGCCTCCTATCTGTTTTTTTAACCCCTCAGTGTGGTCTTGGATTTGATTTAAAAATCCGGGCAATTTCTGGAGTGCCTGACCGGACAATTTCTGTCCTTGAACCTGCCGACTCAGGGTTGACAGCTTTATAAGGATTGCTTCCACAAGCAACAGCCAGTTTTCTTTGGTTTTTTTGACGATCTGAAGGGATTTGTGCGGAGATACCAACAGGTGGCGTCTGACATCAGGCTCCTTGGTTTTACACCAGATGTCAATAAGTTTTTTTACCTCACCTGGTTTAAGCCCATGCTTTTGTATGGCGGCAGAAAAATCGGTCTGGTTGTCGCGCGGCAACCGCGCCAGTGACGAACCGACCCCGGCAGGAATCAGCGCCAGTTTAATGTCCTCCACAACTTCCGGCGCCAATCCCCGGATCATTGCCAGCCTGCGGCTCACCCAGCTTTTATGTCTGTCAAGCAAGGTGGCTGTTTCTACTTGGTTCAATCCCTCAACTTCAATGAGATCCCTGATTAAATTGGCCTCGGCAATGATGGAAAAGCTTGCCGGACGATTAAGAAGGTATATCAAAGCCTTGGCCTCACAATTGGTTTTATGCAGCGCCGTGACCAAAATCTCGTGCATATTCAACTGGCGTGCGCTACGCTGCCTCTTAAACCCATCTACCAGGAGCATGCGGTCTTTATCGGCAACTACAGTCACTGGCGTCAATTGGCCATATTTGATCAGTGATGCCGTCATTTTGTCTACGATTTTGGTATGAGTTGGCCGAAGAAAGCTAAGGCGTAAATCCAACTGCTCAGGGGGGACTTTAATCATTTTCCCTCCGCGCACCTTCAAGACTTTTTTTAACCATTTGATGAATAGTGGCAGGGTCCTGCTGTTCCATCTCGTTCTGCGTAGTAAGCACAGATCTTGAAGTGGTTACTCTTTCCGGCAATGACAGCACCTGGAACAAACGGCCGTCAAAAGCGATAAGGTCTTTGTCAATCAGACTGTTCCTGGCCAGAATATATTCATCCGGCGTAATCGAGACCAAAGAGCATAGCTTGTCAAAACTATAGTAGGAGATGCCTTGACGGTCTCCTACAATAACCAGGAACATATAAAGCAGCAGTTCATGGTGGCTGAGACTGGCCCAGAACCCCAGTCTGAGAAAACGATGGCTGATCCAGGCAAAACTTCCGTCAATTTTTCTGACACGGTGGCAAATAAGTGGTTTCTTATTGATCATTTCACCCTCCATGATGATTATGTCGGTAGCGGTTGGTGCTTCTCCAATCGTCCGCCGTACCCTTTTCGGGGAAAATCATCTACGATTTGACCTGTTTTCCCGCAAAAACAGCAGCAGGGATTGGGAAACAACAAACTTGCCTTGACATTATCATGGACCAAACCGGGTGTTGAAGATGCATCATCCACGGTTTTTTTAGAATTTCGCTGTCGCCTTCTTTTTTCCTGTTGTCGGTGAGCTTTTTTGCCTTTTTCTGTCTGCCGATATTTATGTTGTGCTATGCAGTGTCCCTCTTTCTGAGCAATTTGCCGGCATGCCTCACTACAATACGCCTGCCCCCTCCAACAGCTACGGCAGATAAGAAATTCAAGTGAACATCGCTTGCACTCAATACGCTTTAACAGGACCACAGCCACCCTCCGTCATTGCTAAAAAACGGAAGCCGTGGTTAGATGAAAATGCAGATTGGCTTCCGTCTCGTGACCGGATATCTGCATTGAAGGTCCGAAGTTGCAGCTTCGGGCCTTCCCACTCTTCATTATGACAGAATACTTATCGCCTTGTCAGGACAAGAAAAAGAATTAGATCCAAAGAAAAAAAGGAAGAAAATGCAAGGTTAATATTTTTTGGGAAGGGGAAGAATATATAAAACTGACAGGATGGGGCGTTTCTATCGGCGGGTGTGGTGGTTCAGTTTTTCGTCACAGGCGGTGGACGTATCAGATGGCGGTAACAGCTTGGCATCAAGGGGAATGAATACGGAT